>CAYRAC010000262.1:0-5978 GCA_964422045.1 uncultured Steroidobacteraceae bacterium | reverse complement strand
GGCTGGATTTGGATTTGTTCGAGCTGCTGACAACCGCCGCCGCTGCGCAGCCGGTGGCGCGGCCCGGCGTCGTGGACGAAGTTTACGATTTTCTCATCGAGCGGCTCAAGGGCATGCTGTTGGAAGAGCCGGGCACCAGCGCCGAGATGCTGGACGCGGTGTTCGCGAACCGTCCGGGCTCACCGCTCGATGCGGCGACACGCCTGCAAGCCTTGAAGGAGTTCCTGTTGTTGCCCGAGGCCGGTATCCTAGCGGCCATCAACAAGCGCATTGCGAATATCCTGAAGAAGGCTGCGCTAGCACCCGGCGTGTCGGTCGATGCAGCCGCACTGACGGAAAGCGCGGAGCGGCAGCTGCACCAGGTGTTGACCGAGTTGCGCACGCCGGTGCAGGAGGCAACCCGGCAACGCCGCTATGCGCAGGGACTTCGTTCTTTGGTTGGCTTGCGGGCGCCGGTCGATGAATTTTTCGAGCGCATCATGGTGATGGATGAGAACATCGAGCGACGCAATAACCGCCTGGCATTGTTGCGCGACGTGCAACTGCTGCTCGGCGGGGTCGCCGACCTGTCGCGCCTGCCGGGTTAATTGATCTCGTGCAGCTGTTCCGGTCGCTGCTTTTCACCACTTACATGATGGCGTCGGCGTGCTTGTTCGGCGCGGCGATGGCGCTGGGGTTCTGGCTGCCGTACCGGGTGCAGTTCGCGATTGCCCGCACCTGGGCGCGGATCTTATTTTGGGTGCTCGAGCGCTTGTGCGGGCTCAAGTACGTCGTCGAGGGACGCGAGCGGATTCCCTCCGGGAATCACATCGTCATGAGCAACCACACCTCGGCGTGGGAGACCGTGGCGCAATTTCTCATCTTCCCGCCGCAGGTCTGGGTGCTGAAGCGGGAATTACTGTGGATTCCGTTCATTGGCTGGGGGCTCAAGTTGCTGCGGCCGATCGCGATCAACCGCGGCGAGGGGCACCGCGCGGTCAACCAGGTGATCGAACAAGGCAAGTCACGTCTCGCGGACGGCCTGTGGATCATTATTTTTCCCGAAGGTACCCGAGTGGTGGCGGGTGAAAAGCGCAAGTTCGGCGTGAGCGGCGCGCTGCTGGCAATCGCCTCCGGCAAATCCGTGGTGCCGTTGGCGCACAATGCCGGCACGTTCTGGCCGCGGCGCGGCTTCGTAAAGAAGCCGGGCACGATCCGCGTCGTCATTGGCGAGCCGATCGAACCGGCCGGCAAGGACCCGCGGCAGCTCAACGAGGAAGTGCGACAATCGATCGAAGCCGGCCTCGCCCGCATTGCGACGCTGGCAAACGGACCCGGTTGATTCCGCGTGGCCGGAACACGAGCGCCGCTATCGGTTCTTGGAGCCTGGTTCGCGTTCTGCCTCGGCTGCTGGTCACCCCGTCTCGCCATGTCATCGCCGCTGGTTTCACGCGCCGAACTGTGCGTCACCGAAGGTGCGGTTGAAGAGCTGCCGGGGACGCGGCTGTCCGTGGGCACCGCCAAGATGCGCGCATACCTCAATCGAAGTACGCAACAGTCGATCGCGGCGCGCGTCACTTACGTTGGGCCGACGGCCACCGACGTGCCGCTCGCTTCGGGAGAACTGCGACGCCAGTTTGGTTTCAAGCTGCGTGCCTTGGACGCGTGCAACCTGGTGTACGTCATGTGGCGCATCGAGCCAGCACCGCGGCTGGTGGTTTCCGTCAAGACGAATCCCGGGCAGAGTGCGAGTTCTGAGTGCGGCAATCGCGGCTACCGCAACCTCAAACCGCAGCACGCGGCGGCGATTGTCGATCTTAGGCCCGGCGCCACACACACTCTGCGGGCGCAGATGAACGCCGACGATCTGCGCGTCTTCATCGACGAAGCTATCGTCTGGCAAGGATCGCTGGGCCGAGATGCGGCGGGTCTGCAGGGTCCTGTGGGAATCCGTTCGGACAACATGCGGCTCGTCATGGAACTGCGCGCGGGCGAAGGGCGCGGCACCGCGTCGCAAGCGGCGACGTGCCATTCCGAGGCGGACGCTGCCGAGTAGGCGCTCAGGCTTTGAGAGCACCGCGGCAGATGCGATCGAGCAGCTCCGCAAATACGATGCCGGCCGCCTTGGCCGCCTGCGGCAAGAGACTGGTTGCGGTCATGCCCGGCAGCGAATTGGCTTCGAGGCACCAGAATTCTCCCGCCGGGTCGCGCCGAAAGTCGGTCCGGCTATAGGCGCCGAGTTTCAGCACTCGGTGAACACGACGCGCAAATTCCTGGAGCAGGGCGGACTCCTCCGCGGCTATGACGGCCGGGAAGACTTCTCGAGCAGCGCCGGCCTGATACTTGGATTCGTAGTCGAACACCTCGCCCGGGGGGATGATTTCGCCGACCGGCAAAGCGAGACCGTCGAGTATCCCGACGGTGAATTCGCGGCCCGGAATGAACCGCTCGATCATGACCTCATCGTCGAAGCGCAGCGCCCGATCGATCGCGTCTTGCAACTCCGCCGCTTCGCGAACCACGCTCAAGCCCACCGTCGAACCCTGTTTGTTGGGTTTGACGATCGCCGGCCAGCCGAGAGACCTGCCCACCTCATCGCTCGCAGCCGGCGCCATCAACCAATCGGGCGTCGGCACACCGACGGAGCGGAACAAGCGCTTGCTCAAATCCTTGTCCATCGCCGCAGCGCTCGCGATGTGATTGCTACCGGTATACGCCAACCCCGCCAGATCGAGCAGCGCTTGAATTCGGCCGTCCTCGCCGGCGCCGCCGTGCAAGGCTAGGAACACCACATCCGCGTCGCGGAAATCGAGGGCCGCGGTCAAGGCGATCGCTCCGCTGCGCACGCGCGCAATCTGCGCAGCGGATGGGGGCAGCGGTGCCACGGCGGCGGACAGCAATTGACGCTCCTGCGCCAAGTCCAAGCGCCCGCTCGCCGTATCGACGGCGAACACCTGGTGACCCAGAGTGCGCAGCACCGGGATGATTTGCGCGGCGCTCGCGATCGAGACATCGCGTTCTTCGCTGGTACCGCCGAACAGTACCGCGATCTTCACGAGACCGCAGCTCCTGCTGCGGACGCGGCCGGCTTTCTCGCCGCAATGCGCACCATCCCGCCGGCCACCGTGTCGCGAGTCACTTCGAGGCCGCGAGCCTGCAGCTCTGCGACGAGCCAGTGCGGCGCGATCCTGAGCTTGGGGTAGCTGCTGACACGCAACCCCCAGGTGCCGCCTTGGCGCTGGTGCAACAGATCGTGAACGGTCACGATGCGCTCGGCGTATTCCAAGAAGCAGGTCAGGATTCGCTCCGCGTCGGCGCGAACCAGGATGAATCGCGAATTGCCCGCCAGCGGCAGCGACGCATAATCGCGAAAGGTGGCGACGAACAATCCGCCTGCCTCGAGGCTCGCAGCCACGTCTTTGCAAAGGGACTCGACGCTGGGATGATCCGGCAGATGCGTCAGCGTGTCGCCCATGCACAGGATGAGGTCGACCGGCGCGCCGACGTGCGCCCGGAAATCGATCAGGTTCGCCGTGACGGTACGCACCGCCAGTGTACCCTTGCGCGCCGCCAGTTCTTCGAGCAGCGGGGCGTAACTGTCGATCGCGATCACCGAGAAGCCGCGCCGCGCGAGCGGCAGGGAGTGCAAGCCGAAACCCGCGCCCAGGTCCACTGCGCTGGCACCGGTGCTCGCCGGCAGCGGCAGCGCATCGAGTTCAGCGGCGCCGCGCGCGAGTGCCGCGTCGATATCGCCCACCATCCACGTATAGACCGGGCCCAGGTGATTGATATAGTGATCATCGACCGTCGAAACCATGGCTGTCCTAAAGGCTGCGCGTCGACGCGCAATATACATCGAGGCAAAAAAATCTGTAGTTCCGCTCCCGGCCATGTTAGGAATGTATTTCCTAACCGCGCGGAGTTCCCCATTGATGATCGTATCGAGCGCCGAGATCGCCAAGGAAAAGGCCGTACCCCGTTTGCGTCATGGCGCGCTGAACCTCATCGAGACCGTAGGTCAATCTCTGGCAGCGATCGCTCCGACACTCACTCCCGCTCTGAACATCTCGGTGGTCGCGGGTCTTGCCGGACTCGGCTGTTGGCTGTCCTATTTGATCGGCACGCTCGGAGTCGTCATCGTTGCCGCGAGTGTCGGGATCCTGGCGGCGCGGCACCCGGAGGCCGGATCGTACTTCGTGTACATCGGCCGCAGCTTCGGCCCGCTGGCGGGCGCCCTGGCCGGATGGTCGATGATCAGCGCGTACATGTTCACGGCGGTGGCCGTGGCGCTGTCGTCTGCGATTTTTGTGGCGGACTTGTTGGCCGCGTTCGGCATCCAGCTGGGTATGTTGCCGACCACGCTGCTGTTGCTGGTGTTCATCGCGACCGTCACCTACGCCGCCTATCGCGACGTCAAGTTGTCGTCGCGCGTCGGTTTGATCCTGGAAGTCATATCGATCAGCATCATGATCCTCATCACGGTGTTCTTCGTGCGGCTGCAAGGCACGGTGGTCGATCCGCCCCAGCTCAAGATCGCGGCGTTTCACTTTGGCGGAGTGTTCTCCGCATTGCCGTTCGTGATTTTCAGCTTCGTCGGTTTCGAAAGCTCCGCGACTCTGGCAAAGGAATCGGCGAACCCGCGCAGAAACATACCGCTGGCGGTAATCGGTTGCGCAGCTTTTTCCGGGATCTTCTTCACGTTGATGGCGTATTTGATGGTGTTCGGCATCGGCGACGACACCATGACCCTCTCCAAGAGTTCCGCGCCTTTCGGCGACGTGGCCGCGAAGGCGGGTCTCGGCTGGGCTTCTGCGGTGGTGTACTTCGCGGCCATCATCAGTGTGTTCGCCTGCTGTCTCGCCAGCATCAATGCGGCCGCGCGGCTGCTGTTCTCGATGGGCAAGTACCGATTCTTACACCGCTCGATGGGGCTGGTGCACGACACGCATCGTACGCCGCATCGCGCAATCCTGTTGTGCGGCGTCCTCGTGGCGCTCTTCTGCGTAGCGATTCTCCCGGCGGGAATTCTCAATGCGTTCGGCTACACCGGAACCTTTGCCAGCTTCGGATTCGTCGTGGTGTATTTGGCCCTGTGTTGCGTCGCGCCGATGGATTTGCACAGAAGCGGCGAGATGAAGCCCGCTCACGTGATGGTCGGAATCGCCGGCGCCGCGCTGATGTCGTTCGTGGTTTTCGGGAGCGTATATCCGGTGCCCGAGTATCCCTACAACATCCTGCCGTACCTGTTCTTCGGCTACATGGCCAGCGGCGGCATCTGGTTCATGATGTTGCGGACCAAGTCTCCGCAGACCCTGGCATCGATCCAGCACGACATGGAAGGTTGAGCCGTTGAGCGGGCCGGTCTGTTACATCAAGAGCGAAGCGGTCGCGAAGATCGTCATGGACGACGGCAAGGTCAACGTCATGTCCACGGCCATGTTGAGCGCCTTGCTGGGTGCCTTCGATCGTGCCGAGCAGGACGCCGCCATCGTCATCCTCAGCTCGGCTCGCGCGGGGATTTTCTCGGCCGGATTCGACACCAAGATCCTCGCGAGCAAGCAACCCGAGGCGATATACGAGATGGTGAAGCTCGGCGCGGAATTGGCGGCCCGTATCTTGTCCTTTCGCTATCCCGTGGTGGCGGCGTGCAACGGGCATGCGTTTCCCATGGGTGCGTTCCTGCTGCTGGCCGCGGACGTGCGCATCGGCGCGGATGGCCCGTTCAAGATCGGCATGAACGAGGTGGCGATCGGGATTCCGGTGCCCGCGTTCGCTTTGGAACTGGGGCGCGAGCGGATGGTCCCGGCCTATTTGCAACGCACTGCGCTGACCGGGGAGATGTTCGCGCCACCGGATGCGGTGGCCGCCGGCTTTCTCGACCGCGTCGTGCCGCCCGAGGAGCTGCCGGCGGCAGCGGAGTCGGCGGCGGCGGCTCTTTGCAAGATCGATTTCGAGTCGCACGCATCGACCAAAACGCGCTTGCGGCGCACGGCCATCGC
>CAYRAC010000261.1:0-5987 GCA_964422045.1 uncultured Steroidobacteraceae bacterium | reverse complement strand
ACCACCTCGAGAACGTCGTCGTCGAGGCTGCCGAAGGTGCCGTCGATCAGCACCCACGGCGGATTTTGCAAAAGAATGCGCGCCAGCGCCAGGCACAGCTGTTCATCCTGGCTCAACTCCCGATCCCATCGGTGAGTGGTGTCGAGCAGCGGCGCCAAGCGTTCGAGCCCGAGCCGGTACAGGGCTCGCTTGAAAGCGCTCTCGTTGAAGCTCTCCGCTTTGAGCGGATAGGCGAGCACCTCGCGCAGCGTGCCGCGCGGCATGTAGGGCGTGCCGCGCGGCAGATAAAATATCTGTTCGCCTCTTGGCCGCGTCACGCGCCCCGACCCCCAGGGCCACAATCCGGCCAAGGCGCGAAACAGTTGTGTCTTGCCGGTCCCCGGCGCGCCCAGAATCAGCACGCGTTCGCCGACCTTCACGACGACGTTGGATTCCTTGAGTTTGTCAGCGTTGGCCGACGACACGATCTCCAAGTTTTCGATGGCCAGTATTCCGGGATCGCCTTCGGCGTAGGTGATGCGGCCGCCGAATCCGCGCGGCTCGTGCGAGATGGACAGCGCGTAGCGGAAGTTAGCGACGCGCATCAGCGTCGCGCGCCAGTCGGCAATCGCGCTGAAATTATCGATAAACCAGCGCAGCGAGGATTGCGCCTGGCTGAACGCACCGGCGGCCATCATCAGCCCGCCGAAGGAGACCTTGCCGCTGAAATACAGCGGCGCCGCGACCAGAATCGGCGCGACAATGGTTATCCAGCCGAAGCCGGCGGTGACCCAGGTGAGATTGGCATGGCCCATGACGATGCGGCGCGTCGCCGCCAGCACATTGTTCAAGTGCATTTCGATGCGGCGTTTTTCGTCCGCCTCGCCCTCCGCCAACGAGATGTCATCGACATGTTCGTTGACCCTGACCAGCGAGAAGCGCAGATCCGCCTCGCGCGCGTAACGCTGCGCATTGCGGCCGATCAGACCTCGCCCTACCCAATAGCTCAAGAGCGATCCCGCGCTCGCATAGAGGATTGCCGCCCACACCATGAAGCCAGGGACCGTGTAGTCGGCATCGCTGACACGGAACACGAAATCTTTCGACAAGCCCCACAGCACGCCGGAAAAAGTGAGGAAAAGAATGGCGGCCTGCAACAGGCCGATGCCGAGATCCGCAGACAGCTCGCAAAGTTTGCGCGCGTCCTCGTGAATGCGCTGATCCGGGTTGACGCCCATCGACCCCGCATTCGCCAGCCAAAACGCCCGCCGCGGCAGCATCCAATCGCGCAGCAGACTCACCACCAGCCCTTCGCGCATCTTCAGTTCGAGAGTCTCCACCAGCCACCGCTGGATGACATTGAGAGTGAGCAGAAACCCCGCGATTAGAAAAAACACGCCCAGCTGGTAGAGAAAGTCGCGCAGGTCGCGCCTCGACATGGCATCGTAGAAAGGCTTGTTCCAGCCGTTGAGCCGGATCTGCCCATACGCCGTGCCGGCGACCACCAGGATCATCACGATCATGAGCAAGACGAGCGTCTTGCCCACCGGCGAGCCGAAGATCGTGCGGCTAATGAGGCCGACCTGGCGTGCAAACCCCAAATGGGCGCTCTCGCCCTCGGCAGTACCCGAGATTTCTTTGGAGCGTTCTGTCACCGTGCCCTGCAGGATACCACCCCACTCGACGGCCGGCTCCCCACCTCAGAGGCCCGTACGGCCGGGGACGGCCAGTGTCGTGCAGATGACCTGCGTCGGGCTGCGCGGCAGGGTCACGGAATCCGCATCGAAACTCGTGCACACAGAGCCGTCGACCTGCACGCGGCACAGCTTGGTTGCGAGCGGCGGACGCAACACTAGGCGGGCTGCAATTTGCTCCGCGAATTCGAAGCGCACGGTGGTCGAATCGACCCGGCGCAGAGAATAACTCAGCGAACCGTAGAGCGTCGGCATCTTGCTGACGTGCACTCCGTCGCCTTCGATCCATTCCGCAGCGATGCCCGCCGCCAGCACCAAGCATCGATCGGCTTCGCGCTCGTAGGCGAACATGCTGCGCACGGCGAGCACGTACTCGGCGGAGATCCACGTGTGCGGCAAATCACCGAGGTGTGCAGGCGCCGTCGCGTCGCGCCATGCGATTTCGGGCCACTGATTCCACGGCACCGGACGCCGATCGGATAGAAAGAACCGCAATAACTCGAGCGCCGCATCGCGTCTGCCCAAGCGCACGAACGCGCCGATGATGCGAATCTCGTAGGGCGTATAGTTTGCCGCGACGACGGCGCCGCTGCGCTTGCTGCGCCAGTCGGCGAGATACTTGTCGAACGTGCGGTCGACGGCGCCGCGGTTCAACCCGTCGGGCACATCCAGCAAATAAATTGCATTGGCCGTCGCGGTCGGATCGAAATCGGCCCATTCGATGCTGCCAGGGATGAAGTCGAGCTTGCGCTGCGCTCGCGTCGTCTCGATCGACGCATACAGTGCGGCCGCAAAGCGCGTGCACAGATCCTGCCATCTTTGCGCAGACGCCGACTGGCCGGCGGCTTTCGCCAGATCCACCGCATCGAGCAAACCGCGCAACGCCCAGAAGTCATCCCAATACGCATGCACGGGCTGCGCAAGGTAGCCTTCGTGACTCACCGATATCGGCAGGAGTCCGTCCTCGCCGAGCAGCCCGCCGATGCATCCGACCGCTCTTTCGATAGCCGGCCATGATTCGCTCAGCAGCGTCCGGTCCTCAGTAAATCGATAATAGTCGGCGATCAACGCCAGCAATTCCCCATGACTGTCATGCTCGACCAGCCAGTCGACCCCTTCTCGGTCGACGCAGCACGGTACGAAGCCATCCGCTCGCTGATACGGCGCGTACCAGCGGATGAATTGCGCGACCTCCGCGGCGTGTCCCATGCGCAGCAGCGCTGCGCTCATCATCGCGCCATCGCGAATCCAAGAACGCGTATAGCGGCGCGGCCCGGGCTGCAGTGCCGGGCCGGAACGAGTCACCAGCACGTGCGCGGTCGCGGTCAGAGCCGCACGCACCGCGTCCATCATCGCGGCGTTGCCGGTCCACTGAGTGACCGCAAGTCTCGCGCTCCACTCGAACGACGGTTCGTCGATCCTGCCGGCCGCCGTCCGCGAACAGCACAGCATGCTGTCGACACTTTGGCCCGCTGCGGCCGCGAGTTCGAATTGCAGCGCCCCTGAAGCGAAGCCGAACGGGTCGTGAGTTTGCTGCCTCTCCGGGAGCGCCCCGGATGCGAGGTGCGCCGCGATGCAGCCGTCGTCGAATCGCAGTGCGCCGAAGCTGATCGCCCCGGCATCCGTCGCTGCCGCAACGACCTGTGATCCGTCGACGATTACGGCGCCATCGTGCCACGCCAAATCGTGGATCGCACTGACGCCGCCCACGTTGCGGAAATGTTGCCAAGGCGGCGTCACTTGAAACGGACGCAACAGCACGAACAATCGCGCCGACAACGCTCGATTGCTGAGATTCTCGAAGCGATACCGAACCCGCGGTAGGCCGCTCTGCGTCGCCTCGCCGCGAACGCGTAAGCGCCAATCGCCGGTTTCCCAGATCACGGTGGGTACCGGCATCCACTCTTCAAGCAATTCCTGCCGCGGCGTCACGTCTGCCCAGGTGAAGAGGCGTCCCTCGACCTTAAGCATCGGCTCGATCGAAAAGGATCCCTGGAATGGCTCGACCATGCCGTCGTGATTCATGAGCGCGCACTCGAGGCCGTGTGAAATCCCGAACGGCGTCCATAGGCTTTGTTCGTTGTGCAGCCAGCGCGGATGCCAGCCACGCGCCTCGCCGGCGGCGAGCTTGTTCCAAAAAGCGTCGATCGAGCGCGAGAACTCGAAGGACTGCACGCGCAGCGCCGCGCCCGCCGACGGTTCATCGAGTTCCACGCGAAGCAATCGGGTCTTGGTCCCGGGCAGATACACGTAGCTGCGCTTGCCGCCGGCCTCGGAGGCGGTATACACGGTCTTCCAACGATGGCCGCTATTCGAGGTGCGAATTCGAAAGCCGCTCGCCGGTGCGCATTCGAGCCAGTCGACGATCACGCCGCCGATGGTTCGCGGCTCGATGAAATCGATCGCAATCCAGGGTCGTCGGTCGTCGGACCGGGGCTTCCAGCCGGTGCCCTGCAGCGCAGCCGTTGCTGCGAATTGCGGCACGGCGCTCGACGCGGCGGCTGTTGGCGACTCCTGGGGGGTGCGATCTTCGATCCTGATATCGGAAATCCACAACGTGCCGGTGCCGCCCTCACCCGCGACGATTGCAAACTCCATGGAACCGAGCGTCTGGATGCGGCCACCGCTCGCGGGACCCCAGGCAAAATCGATGTCGGAGCTCTCCACCGTCATGCGCTTCCAACGCGGCGGCGGCTTGAGATCCTTGTGCACGTAGCGCCATACGTTCAGTCCGGAGGCGTCGACGAGCTTGAGCTCCAGATTGTTGACGGCACCGCGCCCGCGCAATCGAAAACTTAGCGCGAACTCCTCCGGCATGCTGCGCTTGTCCGCGCGGCGCGCGACCACGAAGCCGCCCGCTCCTTTGAAATCGAAATCCATTTGCAGTGCAGAACCGGCACCCCCCGGCACCGTCGACAACTTCAGTTCGGCATTGCCGGAGACGATGGCCTGCCAAGCGGCGCCCGAGTCGGATCGAGGGGATTTGTTCTGAGGCATCGATACCCCGCGTTGGTTGACGATCGGCCGGCTGTCCGGCTCAGGCTATTTTAGATTAGATTAATTCTATAACTAGTTGTTTTGCTGAGGAATGTAAGAGGAGATCAGCTACCCACCGTATTGGGGTCGCGCCAGACCCGCTCGAAGGGCAGGCGCCACGCGTGCGGCGCGATGAGTTGGTGAATTGCGTTCGGACCCCACGATCCGGGATCGTAGAAGCGCACGGGCGGAGGCGACTCGAGCAAGGTGGTCGAAACCTCCCACAGCCGCTCGATACCTTCCGCGGTCGTGAACAGCGTGTGATCGCCCCGCATCGCGTCCAAAATCAACCGCTCATACGCCTCGAGCACATCGCCGATGTGGCCGGTATCGTGCATGGCGAACTGCATGCTGAGTTTATCCAATCGCATGCCCGGTCCCGGGCGCTTGCCGTAGAAGGACAGTGACATCTTCGCGGCATCGGCCAAATCGAACGTCAGGTGATCCGGCCCCTGTGCGCTGACGCCGGAGCCGGCAGGGAACATGCTCTTGGGCGGCTCTTTGAACGCGATGGAAATGATTCGCTGCCCCTGCGCCATCCGCTTACCCGTGCGCAGGTAAAACGGCACGCCGGCCCATCGCCAGTTGTCGATATAGCAGCGCAGCGCGATGAAGGTTTCGGTATCCGAGTCGCTCGAGACCCCGTCCTCCGTCCGGTACCCGGTGTACTGCCCGCGAATCACATCGGCAGGCTTGATCGACAACATGCTGCGAAAGACTTTGTTCTTTTCTTCGCTGATGGGATTGGGCTCCAGGGAAGTCGGTGCTTCCATCGCCATGAATCCGAGAATCTGGAACAAGTGAGTCACCACCATGTCGCGATAAGCGCCGGTGTGTTCGTAGAAGCCCGCACGCTTGCCGAGGGTCAACTTCTCAGGCACGTCGATCTGCACATGATCGATGAAGTTGCGGTTCCAGATCGGCTCGAACAATCCATTGGCGAAGCGGAACGCGAGAATGTTCTGCGCTGCTTCCTTGCCCAAGAAATGATCGATTCGGAAAATGCGGTCCTCGTCGAATACTTCATGCAATTTGGCATTCAGAGCGACCGCAGTTTCTAAGTCCGTACCGAACGGCTTTTCCATGATCACCCGGGCGCGATCGACCAGGCCGGCTTCGCCGAGCAATCGTACCGCGGACAAGGCTGCCGCCGGCGGCACGCTGAGATAGTGCATGCGCCCGGCTTCGGTACTGAAGCTGCTTTCCGCCTCGAGTACCGCCGCCTTGAGCGCTTGGGCGCCCGCGGACATGGACACGTACTGCAAGTTCTTGGCAATC
>CAYRAC010000260.1:0-5997 GCA_964422045.1 uncultured Steroidobacteraceae bacterium | reverse complement strand
ACACCGACAACATGGCCGTGTCGGGTGAAACCATCGATTTTGGTCCGTGCGCCTTCATGGATGGCTACGACAAGGCAGCGGTTTTCAGTTCGATCGACCGGCAAGGCCGCTATGCCTTTGGCAATCAACCGCACGCCGCGCTGTGGAATCTCGCTCGATTCGCCGAAACGCTGCTGCCCTTGCTCGACCCGGTCGACGAGCGGGCGGTCGAACTCGCAAGCGCGGAACTCGCGACCTTCTCCCCGCGCTTCGCCGAGCATTGGCTCCACGGCATGCGGCGCAAGCTCGGTCTTGCGGCCGGCGAGGACGGCGACGCGGCACTCGCCGAGGATCTGCTCGATACCATGCAGCGGAATCAGGCCGATTTCACGCTCACCTTCCGCGCCCTGGCCGACGCGGCCGAGGGGGCCGCAGGCTTGGCGGCGGCTCGTTCGCTGTTTGCCAATCCGCATGACTTCGACGAGTGGGCGCACCGCTGGCAGCTGCGCGTCGGGCGAGAACCGGGAGATCCGACGTCGCGTGCGGCCAGCATGCGCCAGGTCAACCCGCTGTTCATTCCGCGCAACCATCGGATCGAACAAGTCATCCGCGCGGCGGTGGAGCGCGATGATTTCGGCCCGTTCGCACAACTATCCCGCGTGTTGGCGCAGCCGTACCACGGCCAGCCGGGATTCGAAACCTATGCGGATCCGCCGCAGCCCGAAGAGCGCGTGCTTCAGACCTTCTGCGGAACCTGAGCGAGCCGCAGCCGTTCACGCGTCTCCTCAGAGGACAAAACCCGCACGCCCAGGAGTTCGATAATGGCGCGAGCGCGCGTCACCAATTGGGCATTTGTCGCAACGACCCCCTTGTCGAGGTAGAGATTGTCCTCGAGCCCGACGCGCACATTGCCGCCGAGCAATACCGCCTGCGCGACCATGGGCATTTGCATTCGGCCGAGACCGAACGCAGACCAGGTGGAGCCGGAGGGCAGCGCATCGCGCATGGCGAGCATCGCCTCGGCGGTCGCCGGTGCGCCATACTTGATGCCGAGGCACAATTGGAACAGAGCGGGCCGCTCGATCAGTCCTTCCGCCATCAGCTGCTTGGCCAGTTCAATGTGGCCGAGCTCGAATACTTCCAACTCGGGACGCACGTTGTGTTCTCGATAAGCACGCGCCATGGTGCGCAGATACGCAGGCGTGGTGCCGTAGAGGAGTTCGTCAAAATTGAGCGAACCCGAGTCGAGGCTGCCGATCTCCGGCCTCAGCTGCAGTATGTGCGCCATGCGCGGCGCCGGCCCCACGAAGTCGGTGCCGGCTGCGAACTCGAGGGGTGAATCCGGCGGACCCAAGGCGAGGTCGCCGCCCATTCCGCCGGTCAAGTTCAAGATCACGGCGCTGTTTCGGCTTCTGATTCGCGCCACGACCTCGTTGAAAAGCTGCGGATCGCGGCTCGACTTGCCGCTACGCGGGTCACGGACGTGAATGTGGACGATCGCCGCGCCGGCCGCATGCGCGTCGAGCGCCGCGTCCGCGATCTCGATCGGGGTTACGGGCACGTGCGGATTCTTACCCACGGAATCGGCCGATCCGGTGAGTGCACAGGTGATAAAGGCCTCAGGCGCGAGCATGGCGCACCGGGTTCACACCGGCCAAAAAAAAGGCACGAACATAACCTGGCTCTGCTGCAATTAATCGACCGTGGCACCGGTCTTAAGGATTGAGAGCGTACAACAAAATGACAGTCGTTTTTTTGGTGTTTTTGGGCGGCGTACTCACGATTTTGAGTCCGTGCATCCTGCCGGTATTGCCTTTCGTGTTCGCACGTGCCGAGCAAAGGTTCCTGACGAACGGGCTGCCGATGCTGGGTGGCATGGCCGTCACCTTCGCCGCAATCGCGACGCTCGCCGCCGTGGGCGGCGCCTGGGCGGTTCGGCTCAACCAGTACGGCCGCGTGTTGGCGCTGCTATTGCTCACGGCATTCGCCGCGACCCTGTTGTCCCGGCACCTGGCCGATTGGCTGGCCCGCCCGTTTGTGGCTCTCGGCAATCGATTGCTGCAAAGAGCCCCGGAGGGGGCTGCAAATCTTGGCGTACTGCAGGCGGTGCTGCTCGGCGTGGCGACCGGGCTTCTGTGGGCACCGTGCGCAGGTCCGATTCTCGGCTTGGTGCTCACCGGCGCCGCCATTTCGGGTCCGAATCCGCGAACCACCTTGTTGCTGTTTGCCTACGCGGCGGGCGCCGCCACATCGTTGGGCGTTGCCATCCTTGCCGGTGGACGGGTTTTCGCGGTGCTCAAGAAATCGCTCGGCGCCGGCGAATGGGTGAGGCGCGGGTTGGGCGTCGCCGTATTGCTCGCGGTCGTCGCAATCGCGTCGGGTTGGGACAGCAGCGTGCTCACGCGCTGGTCGCTTGGCGGCACCAATCGGCTGGAGTCATCGCTCATCGACCGGATCAGGGGCGGAGCGCCGCCCGGCGCCTCGCCGCGTAACGCGAATGGGACGATGGCCGTGCATGGCCCGGCGGCGCCCGATGCGGCGCTGCCGATCGAAGGCGATATTCCATCCTTGAGCGGCGCAACGGCCTGGTTGAATTCCGGGCCTCTCACACCGGCGGACTTGCGCGGCAAGGTGGTGTTGGTCGATTTTTGGACGTATTCCTGCATCAACTGCCTGCGCGCCTTGCCCTACGTATCGGGATGGTACGAAAAGTACCAGGCTCATGGTCTCATCGTCATCGGCGTGCATGCGCCGGAATTCGCCTTCGAAAAAAATGTCGACAACGTGCGCCGTGCCGTCGCGGATTTGCACATCACTTATCCCGTGGCGCTCGACAACGACTATGCGATCTGGCAAGGATTCAACAACCAGTACTGGCCGGCGCATTATTTCATCGACTCGCAGGGACATATTCGCGCTCATCATTTTGGTGAAGGCAGCTACGATGAATCCGAGGCCACCCTGCGGCAATTGTTGAGCGAAGCCGGTTACACGGATTTGCCGCCCGCCGGCATGCAATCCGCGATGGCCGTCGGGGCACAGGCGGCGGCGGACCCAGCGCACATGCAATCGCCCGAAACCTACATCGGTTACCGGCGCGCCGAAAATTTCGCCTCGCCCGGTGGATTTGCGCAAGATCGCCCCAAGAATTATGCCGAGCCTGCCGAATTGAGGTTGAATCAGTGGGCTCTGGCAGGACCGTGGTTGGTGGATGCGGAAAAGGCGCAGCTGCGCGGGGTATCCGGCAAGATCGAGTTTCGATTCTTCGCGCGCGATCTACATCTGGTCGCGGGCCCAGGCGGCGACGGCAAGCGGGTTCGATTTCGCGTGCTGCTCGATGGCGCCGCGCCTCTCGCCAATCACGGCGCGGATACCGACGAGAACGGCGAGGGCGTGATCGACCAGCAGAGACTGTATCAACTGATCCGACAATCGGGCGCTGTCGGCGAACATGTTTTCACCATCGAATTCCTGGACGACGGCGTGCAGGCGTATTCGTTCACTTTTGGCTGAGGATCCCCATGTCATTCAAGCATCGACCCAATCGCAGCGCCGCTGCGCTCAGCCGGCGTACCTTTATCGCAGGCCTGGGCGCGGCGGCGCTCGCGACCTACGGCTGCAAACCGTCGGCGGCCACTCTCTCGGCACCCGAGCAGAGCGCGGACGTGACGATCGAGGAGTTTTCCGCGGCCGGAAAAAGCCTTGGACACGTGCGCGTCGCGAAGGTCGTGAAGAGCGCAGCGCAGTGGCGCGAGCAACTGTCGCCGCTCGCCTTCAGCGTCACGCGCGAGCAAGGCACCGAGATTGCATTTACCGGCGAGTACGACGGCAATCATGCCGACGGGCTGTATCGCTGCGTGTGCTGCGATACGGCGCTGTACGATTCGAAGACGAAGTTCGACTCGGGGACCGGTTGGCCGAGTTTCTGGCAGCCGATCTCGGCCTTGAATGTCGTCAAGAATGCCGACAACAGCCTGGGGATGCAGCGCGATGAGATCTCATGCCGCCGCTGCGCTGCGCATCTCGGCCACGTGTTCGACGACGGTCCGCGGCCCACGGGCTTGCGCTATTGTATGAATTCGGTTGCCTTGCATTTTGTCGCGCGCGCCTGATGCGCAAGGAGCAATGATGTCATTCTGGAAGTATCGAACGTCCCTGGGGCTCGGCGCGATGTTGCTGCTCGCGGCGCTGTGGGGTTCTTGGCGCTCGCCGCTGTTCGGCGCCGAGGCGGCCGTCGCCATCGCGCCGCCGGCGGTCGATAATCCGAGGACTGCGGGTCCGGCGCAGACCGCGGTGCTGGCCGGCGGCTGCTTTTGGGGCGTGCAAGGGGTTTTTGAGCACGTTCGCGGCGTGCAGAAGGTGGTGGCGGGCTACGCCGGCGGCGAGCGCTCGACCGCACAATACGAGACGGTGAGTTCGGGTACCACCGGTCATGCGGAGTCGGTCAAGATAACCTTCGACCCGGCACAGATTTCCTACGGACAAATATTACAAATTGCGTTTTCCGTGGTGCACGATCCAACGCAACTCAATCGCCAGGGCCCTGATGTGGGTACACAGTACCGTTCGGCGGTGTTCTACGTGGACGATGCCCAAAAGCACATCGCGCAAGCCTACATCGGCCAGTTGGACAAATCGCATGCGTTCCCGCGGCCGATCGTCACTCGCGTGGATCCGTTGCAGGGATTTTATGCGGCGGAGGATTATCATCAGGATTACCTGATCCACAATCCGGACGCGCCGTACATTGCCTACTATGACATTCCCAAGATCGAGAATTTCAAGCAAGCGTTCCCGCAGCTTTACAGCGGGCGGCCCGTGTTGGCGCACAACTGAGGGTCCTTGATGAAACGATTTGCCGGCGTTTGGCTGACGTGCTGCGTGTCGCTGTGGGCTCAAGCGGCCTTCGCAGCCGCCGCGGACAAGCCGCCGCTCACGGTGTTCGCGGCCGCTTCCATGACCAACGTGCTGCAGGAGCTGGGCGACGGCTTTACCAAAGAGACGCAGATTCCGATCCGATTTTCCTTTGCGGCGAGCTCGGCGCTGGCACGACAGATCGAGAATGGTTCGCCGGCCGATATATTCATCTCGGCCGACTTGGAGTGGATGGATTACTTGCAGACACGCGGTCTCATCCAGCGTGACTCGCGGCACAATCTGCTCGGTAATCGCCTGGTGCTGATTGCGCCCACCGAGAGCGCGATCAAATTGAAGATCGAACCTCACTTTGCACTCGCCGCGGCCCTCGGCTCCGGGCACCTCGCAACCGGCGATCCGGATTCGGTGCCGGTCGGCCGCTATGCGCGCGAAGCGCTGACTTCGCTCGGCGTGTGGAATGACGTGGCGGATCGCGTGGTGCGCGCCGACAGCGTGCGTTCGGCGCTTGCGTTCGTCGATCGAAGCGAGGCGCCGCTCGGCATCGTCTACGCGACCGACGCCTTGATCGACAAGCGGGTGCGCGTGGTGGATGTCTTCCCCGACAACAGCCATTTGCCGATTCTGTATCCGATCGCGTTGACCCGTGCCGCGAAACCCGACGCGGCAAAATTCGTCAGCTACCTGAGCGGACCCGCCGGAGGCGTCGCATTCAAGGCCTACGGCTTTACGCCGCCGCGTTAAGGTCGGCCATGGAGCGATACGAGAGATGCCATGAGTGAAACTGCCGCCGTCGATGGACTGAAAATACTGCCGACCTCGCACAGCGTCGCGGAGGTGCTGCAACGGGTCCAGGCATCGGCGCGCGAGCGCGGCCTCACAATCTTCGCGCAAATCGATTTCAGCGGCGACGCGCAACGTTCCGGCCTCACGCTGCCGCCGGCGGGCATGATTATCCTGGGCAATCCTCGGGCGGGCACGCCGCTCATCGCCGCGACGCCGACGGTGGCCATCGACTTGCCGCTGAAGATTCTCGCGTGGCAGGATGCGAACGGCAAGACTTGGGTCGGCTACAACGCGGCCGAGTACCTTCAGGCTCGACACGGCTTCCCATCCGCGCTGCTGAAGAACATCGCTGCCTTG
>CAYRAC010000259.1:0-6006 GCA_964422045.1 uncultured Steroidobacteraceae bacterium | reverse complement strand
GTGGCAGGTGCGTGTGCATTTTCCCGCCATGCGAATGCCATGTGCCGTCGCCGTGGCTGTGGGCAAGTATCAAGTCGCGCCTCAAGAGTGCGCCGTGGACCGGCTCGATGGGATGGAACACCGGGGTATTGACTGCAGGTACGCCAGGCCCAGCCGCGGTGCGCGCCGCGCGCACTCGTTGCATCAACAATGCCAGACCCATGCCGAGCACCAGCAGCGCCGAGACGAGGCTCAAGATCGGAAACAGCCGCTCGGGCACGATGTAGCGCGAAGCATACAGGGTGGCAAATCCCAACACGAACACGCCTAGGGTATGCGTCACGGTAACGGTGAATCCGAGAAATGCGGCGTGCCGCGGAGTACCCCGCGATCCAATCAAATACGCACCGACGATGGTTTTTCCGTGTCCGGGTGACAATGCGTGGACGGCGCCGAGCAGCAACGCACCGAGAAGCGCCAGCAAGGCAACCCGCGGTTGCAAATGCGGCGCTGAAATTGCTTTCACCAGCTTGACGGTCTCGCGCGCAAGCCAGCTGCTGTCATCGCTCGTGCCGGCGGATGCTTGGGACGCCGCACTCGATGCACGCGCACCCAACAGCACCGCACCCGACGGCGGCGCTGCATCGGCCGCGCGCAAATGCACCGCGCGCTCGTCGAGCGGACCCGCCGTGGGAAGCGACTTCAACGCGTCTCGCAGCCCGCCGGTGAGCGACGTGTTGAAGGCATTGGTATCGAATACCGACACGCCGGGCGCCGACTCGACCACGATTTCGTGCCACCCCATGCGCCCCTGATAATTTTGGTTGGCGAAGTCAAGGCTTCGCGTGCCCGATCCGGCAAGCGGTAGCGCAGCAACGAGATCCACGTCCACCCGCAGCGAGAAGCCGCCTTGTTCGGTCGGCAGCGAGCTGGTCCAGCGGGTTGCGTGCAGCGCCAGAGCCTGGCCATCGACTTGCAGCTCGAGCTGCCGGGCGATGTCCGGCACGAGGGTGGCCACATAGGCGTCGCGCTCCGCCTGCGAGGTGACGCCGTCGCCGTTGCTATCGGCGTTATGCAGCTCGCGTATTGCCGGCAGCTGCCCGTAGATGACCACATAGTGAACGGCAATCCTGTCCTGCGCCAATTTGAGGCCGCAATATTGATTGATCGTGAAATTGCCCAACAAGCTCGCCACGGTGTCGGCGCGGCTAGGGGTTGCAGCGAGTACGGCAGCTGCCGCGAGCAGCAACGCCGCGAGGCCTGCCGCGCAGTGCCGTCGCCAACCTTTCACAACCTGGATTCACTCTGATGGAGGTGATCGTGCGAGTGCCGCACGCCCGCCTCGTGGACATGCATATGCGAATGGGGCGCCGCGTGCATGGAATAACGCTGTTCCAGCCGACCAAATCTCCAAACTGCGAAGGAAAGCGCCCACGCCACCAGAAACATTCCCACGATCAGATACCCCAGCACTCCGAAATCGAGAGCGGCGAGGGCATCGTAGAATCGGCCGTGCACGCCGAGCAGTCCGATGAACACTTGCAATATCTCGATGCTGCCCACCAGCAGGGCGACAGCGACCGATAATCCAGTCGTCGTGATGTTGTAGAAGATCTTGCGCAGCGGATTGATGAAGGCCCAATTGTAGGCCTTCGTCATCAGCACCCCATCCGTCGTGTCCATTACGGTCATTCCGGCGGCGAACAAGATCGGCAGGCAGAGCACGGCCGGTGCCGGCAGATTGCCGGCCGCGGCACCCGCGGTCATGGCCAACAGCCCGACTTCCGAAGCCGTGTCGAAGCCTAAGCCGAACAGCAGACCGAGCGGATACATCTGCCAGCTGTGATTCATCATTTTTTGCAAACGCGCGCCGAACAGGCGGTTGAGCAGGCCGCGCTTTTGTAGCAGAACGTCAAGATGGGCGTGGCTGTGAGTTCCAGACTTCGCCGTGCGCCAGATCTTCAAAATGTCGAGCAGGACCAGGAGATTCAGAACTCCGATGATCCATAGAAAGGTTCCGGAAACGCCGGCGCCGATGACCGCTCCCATTGCTTGCAGTTGCGGCAGCCGCATTTTTATGCTCGCTGCCGCCACGGCGATTGCAATCGCAAGCGCCAGCACGACGGTCGAGTGACCCAATGAGAAAAAGAACCCGACGGCGAGCGGCTGGCGTCCCTTTTGCAGCATGAAGCGCACGGTGTCGTCCACGGCTGCGATGTGGTCTGCATCGAAGGCGTGACGCAATCCAAACATATACGCGACGAAGCCCAAGCCCACGAGTTGCGGGTAGGCCCCGGCGTAATGCAGATACAATCCCCATCCCAGGAGATGCAAAATGCCGATGAATCCGTACAAAGCGGTCAGCCGAGCCCACTCGGCGGCCGAGAACCAGGCGCGTGACGCGCTCGCGCCGGGGTTTGCAACATAGACAAAATCGGGCACCGACCACACTCCCGTGACTGCGCTGTAGCAGTCTACGTCAACTCGCCTCGGCTGGATGCAGCCGAAGGCCCCGCGCCGCATCTGTTGCGCGCCGCGCTGCGAATACCCGACGTGACCGCAGCTTTTTCAACTCAACACCCCTGGGCATCGAAGCTCGTGTGCGCGGCCGCCTGCGCGCTCGCCTCGCTTGCGGCGGCCGCCGCCACCGCCCCGCTCACGCCAGCCTTCAGGGCGCCGTACCTCCCCACCGCAGACAACGAAATCCTGCAGGACGTGCCGCCGGCGGCGGATCCGGCGGTTATCGACATGCGGCGGCTGCGAAGCCAGCTCGATGCGACGCCGCAGAGCCTTGCGGCAGCCCTGCAACTGGCGGGCGCTTATATCGACTACAGCCGGCAAATCGGCGACGCGCACTTCGCGGGATACGCCGAGGCCGTGATCGCGCCCTGGGTGTCGCGCACCCCGCCGCCCGCGGCCGCGCTGGTGACACAAGCCACCATCCTCCAATACCGTCATCAATTTCCGGAGGCGCGCGAGTTGTTGCGGGCGGCGCTCAAGCAAGACCCGCGCAACCCGCAGGGCTGGCTGACGTTGGCGACCCTGGACATGGTGCAGGGCAGCTATGCGGCAGCCGCGAAGAACTGCGCCCACGTCGCCGAGACCGCCGGGTTCGATTTGGGTTTGGCCTGTACCGGCAATCTTCGCGCCTATCTTGGCAAAGCACACCAGAGTCTCGCAATGCTGCAACAGGCCGCCGCCACGGCCGATAAGGGTCCCGCGGCCTACCAAGCCTGGCTGCAAGGACTGATCGCCGAAACCGCGGAGCGCCTGGGAGACTGGCCGCTCGCCGAAACACACTACCTCGCCGCGCTGAAATTGCTGCCGCAAGACAATTTCCTGCTGGTCGCGTATGCGGATTTTTTGCTCGACCGCGGCCGCCCGAGAGAAGTGCTGACGCTGCTTGCCGAGCACACTCAGTCGGACACGGCGTTTCTCCGGCTGGCGTTGGCGCAAGCCGATCTGCGCGGTGCGCAGGCCGCCCGCTACACCTGGATCATGGCGGCACGGTTCGAGGCCCTCGCGCTTCGCGGCAGCGACTATTTCGGCCGCGAACAGGCGCGCTTCGCCTTGCGATTGCAGCACGATCCACAACGCTCGCTGGAGATGGCACGGCGCAATTGGCAGGTGCAGCGCGCGCCTTGGGACGCGCGCGTGCTGCTCGAGGCGGCGGCAGCCGCCAACCAACCGCAAGCCGCGGTTGACGTGCTCGACTTCCTGCAGGAGACGAATCTCGAGGATCCGATCATCCTGCCGCTCGCGCAGAAACTCCGCGCGCAATTGAATTCCGCCGCCGGAGGCCGGCAGTGAGTCGGGCGGCGTTGCTTTCGCTTGCGGGGTGCGCGTTGACATCCGTCGCTGCTGCGCACTCGGCCAGCGACGCCTATTTGACGTTAACCGCCGCCCAAGCGTCACCGCGTACCCTGCTGCACGGTCAGTGGGACATTGCCTTACGCGACCTCGACTTCGTCTTGAAGCTCGATGACAACGGCGATGGGCATGTCACTTGGGGAGAGACCAAACGTCATCAGTCCGACATCGAACGCTACGCCTATGCGCATTTGCGCGTCGCCGATGACGCCGGCAGCGCTTGCACAATCAAGCCGACCGCGCAGATGATCGATGAGCACGCGGATGGCACGTATGCCGCTTTGTTCTTCGATGTGCTCTGCGCGCACGCCTCAAAAAATATCGACCTCAGCTACGATCTGTTTTTCGCAATCGATCCGTCGCATCGCGGAATCTTCGTCATGCGCGACGCAGATAACGTAGCCACCTCGGTGCTGTCGCCGCAGAATGCGTCCATAAGCCTCGCTCCGTGAAGCGGCGCGGCACAGCCGGACAGCGCATAATGCACTAATCGTCTGTTGCCGGAATAGGGCGGGCCAGCGCATGCACATCGAAATCGCCGAGGATGCTAGTCGAAAGATTTCTGCGCGCCGCGATATCGTATTGATCGCGGCGCTCGGCGTGGTTGCGGCCGTGGTCTGCGCGAAATTCAACGTCAGCGAGGCGCTGCTCGCCTGGACGCGGCCCTTCGAGCGCCTGCAGCTCGACGAACTTCCGGCTGTCCTGTTGGTGATTGCAGTCAGCTTGGTGTGGTTTTCCTCGCGACGCTATTTTGAAGCGACCCGGCAGCTTCGGTTGCGCCGAACGGTGGAGGCGCAACTGGCCGCAGCTCTGGCCGAGAATAAGAGCCTGGCTCAGCAATATGTCGACGTGCAGGAACATGAGCGCAAGGCGCTCGCCCGGGATCTGCACGATGAGTTGGGCCAATATCTCAACGCCATCAAGCTCGATGCGGTGTCGATACGCGAGACGCTGACGCAGCATCCGGCCGCGGCCAATATTGCGCGCGCAATGATTGACAACATCGATCGTGTCTATGGCGTGGTGACGGGGCTCATTCGCCAGTTGCGGCCGGTCGGTCTCGACGATTTGGGCGTTGCCGCGGCCCTCGAGCATTGTGTCAATGACTGGCGCTCGCGGCTCGCCGCCGCGAGGATCGAAATGTCGATCGACGCCGATTTAGCGGCACTCGACGAAACGCGTGCGCTGGTCTTGTATCGTCTCGTCCAGGAGGCGCTCACCAATATTGCGCGTCATGCCGACGCCAGCCGTGTGCAGATCAGAATTGCGGCCGCGCCGCTCGGCGGCGCCCAATTCCTCGACGTCATGGTGACCGATAACGGCGTTGGCGCCGACATGTCGATCCGGCGAACCGGTCTTGGGCTCGTGGGAATGCGCGAACGGGTTGCAGCGCTCGGCGGATCCGTGTCGCTCAAGAGCGAGCCGGGGACTGGTTTTGAGGTCAAGGTCTCGTTGCCGATGGCGCCTGCGTTCCCGTACCGCCACTGACGATGCGCGGCTCGAGCCTCATGGCGCTGTTGCTGGCACTGCTTGCCGCATTCCGGTGTGTAGCGGACTCGCCCCCCGCAAACCGGGGCGGCGACGATACAGGTGTCATCTATGTCGCGCGACGCGGCTGGCATCTGGACGTCGGATTTGCCGCTGCTGATTTGCGGCCGCCGCTGCAACTGGTGACGGCCCAGTTTGCGGACGTGCGTTACGTGTTTTTCGGATTCGGCGACGCCCATTATCTTAAGGCCAAGAATCACACCACGCCGACGATGCTGGCGGCGCTGTGGCCGGGACCCGGACTGATCCTGGCGACCGGGCTTAGTTCGACCCCGGAAGAAGCCTTCGGCATTCCCCATGTCATCGCTCTCGCCGTGACCTCGCGCCAGTCGAGCGAGGCGCAGATGTTCGTATGGCGCTCGTTGAATATGCAAGACGACACCAATCCCGCGTACGCGCCAGGCCCGTATCCCGGAAGCCTGTACTTCGCGGCATCAGCAACTTACTCCGCGCTGCACACCTGCAACACCTGGGCCGCCGAATCGCTCGCCGCAGCCGAACTGCCCATCAACAGCACGGGCGTGCTATTCGCCGGGCAATTATGGCGGCGGGTGCGGCGTCTTCAGCACTACCGGCAGGGAGGGCTCGATCCGTCCTGGCAAACCACCG
>CAYRAC010000258.1:0-6039 GCA_964422045.1 uncultured Steroidobacteraceae bacterium | reverse complement strand
CGACGCCCTCGGCGACCAATTCCTTGCCGAGCACTTGTCCCATGGCGATGATGGCACTCGCGATCGCCTCGCCGGTGCCGCCCGGCTCCATGGCGCTGACGAAGGCGCGGTCGATTTTGAGTACGTCGATCGGCAGCAGACGCAGCATCGACAACGAGGAATACCCCGTGCCGAAATCGTCGATGGCGATGCGGATGCCGTGTTCGCGCATCTGCTGCAGCAGACTCGGTAGTTCCTCGGCGTGCTCGGCAATGGTCGATTCGGTGACTTCGAGTTCGAGGCTGCCCGCGGGCAGTCCCGAGGCGCGCATCAGCCGCGCGAGCTGGGGAACGAACTCGGGGTCGCGCAACTGTCGCAGCGACAGGTTCACCGCGACATGCCGCACGCCGAGCCCGGCGGCCCGCCATTGGATAAGGTGACGGCACGCCTCCTCGATCACCCAATAACCGAGCGGCACGATGAGTCCGGTCTCCTCGGCGATGGGAATGAAGACGGCGGGAGGAATTGCGCCATCGCTCGGATGCGTCCAGCGCAGCAACGCCTCGCTGGCTATGACCCGCCCGGTCTTCAGTTCGATCTTCGGCTGAAAATGCACCTCGATTTCGCCTTGCTCGAGCGCCGCGCGCAGTTCATGTTCCAGGCGAAAACGGCGCTTCGCCTGCTCGTTCATGGTCTCCTCGAAAAAGACCACGGCGCCGACGCTGCGGGTCTTTGCGCGGCGCATCGCGATGTCCGCATTGCGAATCAACACGTCGGGCGTAAGCCCGTCGCCCGGCGCAATCGCGATCCCGATCGACACCGACAGCACGTAGCCGATTCCATCGGCGAGAAACGGCTTGGAGAACGAGCTCTCGATCAGCTCCGCCAGTCTCACGACCCGGCCCGGAGCCGCGAGGTCGGACGTCAGGACGATAAATTCATCGCCAATCAGCCGCGCCACCGTATCGCCCGTGCCGATGACGGCGCGCAGCCGCTCTGCGGTCAGTTTCAGCAATTCGTCGCCGGCACGGTGCCCGAGCGTGTCGTTGATGTTCTTGAAACGGTCGATGCCGATCAACAGCACGGCGGCGCCGCGGCGTTTGCCATCGCGACCGAGCGCCTGGCCGATGCGATCGCAGAACAGCTCGCGATTGGCGAGCCCGGTGAGTGGATCGAAGTACGCATTGCGCAACAGATCCTGCTTGCTGCGCGCGTGCGAGATTGCAACCGAGAGGCGATCGGCGAGATCCAACGCATGACGCGGCTGCGCGTTTTCCGGCATGTCCGGCGGATCGAGCAGCACCAGGGCGCCAATGAGGGCGGTGCCGTCGCGCACCGGAAAGGTTCGCACTGCGCGAGTACCCGCCTCGCGCAGCGCCGCGAAGGGCAAGGGCGAGGCGTCGGACAAGTGCAGCGGCGCATCCTCTTCGACGACGCGTTGCAATGCGTGCATCTCGAGCTTGCACGGCCGACGCGCCAGCGTGCCGCTCGGCGCGAGCGAATAGAACATGCCGTCGCCCTCGTCTTCGTGGGTCGTCAACAAGAGCGCCGCGCTGCAGCCCGCAATGGCGGGAATGCTCGGCAGCACCAGGGCGATCACGGTTTCAACGGAATCCGCCGTGAGGATCTTGCGGTCGATTTGGCTCAAGGTACTCAAGACATGCGATTGCTGGCCGAGCGTGACGGCGGTTGAATTGATCGAGGCGGCGAGTTCACGGAAGTCGCCGTTGGCCGCCGACGGCGGCACCACCGCTCGTGCGAAGTCGCCGCGCGCGAGCCGGCTCATGGCGGCGAGCAATACATCGAGCGGGCGAAAGGTGCGGCGAATCTCGAACGCGCCGAACAGCAAGGCGAGCGCCAACGTCCCCACGATCACGGAAATGAGCGTCGCGCGCAGCGAATTCAATGCGCCAAGGCCGAGGATGCGCGGCTGGCCGGCCGACACGTACAAAGGATCGATCCCGAAGCGTGCGCGCAGGTACAGCGGCCAACTGACCGTGGTGAGCGCACCTGGGGCGTTCCCGGCAGGCACGCGGGGGCTCTCGCTGTTTCGTTCGGTGCCGTCCTGAGAGCAGAAGTTGAACGTATTGGCTCGGTCGCGGATGCAGAGCTGCGTGTCGCTCGCGAGCTGCTCGGTGTCGCCCCACAGATAATCGGTGCGCATGCGGCCGATGACAAACGCCTCGCCCGCCGGTGTGAGGCGCCTGATCAGCACGGGCACCACTTGCGAATCGTCGCGCTCGAACACCAGGGTCGAATCCCGGGCGGTGCCCTGGAGTGCGGCTTGCGCGGTCGCGAGCGTCGCTGCGTCGCGCGTCCCGTCCGTCGCCGGCACGGCTGCGCCGCGATGTCGGATCGCGACCGAGGTAAAAATCGATTGTGACAGCGCCGCACTGGCCGGTGTCGATTCGGCGATCTGCAGCAGCATCTGATCGGCGGCCGTCAGGCGCGTGAACACCGCGAGCCCGTAGCTGCGTGCGTTCTGCATGAGACGCTTTTGCATTTGCGAGTCGAGCTCGGCGCGTACCGCCTGATAGGCGACCGCGGCGCCGAGCAACGTCGGAATCACCGCGCTCATTGCGAAGATTGCGAACGTACGCCGCGCAACACGCAGACGCGTTCCGAACGGGGCCGGAAATCCCTCGCTGAGCCGCTTCATCCCATTTCGTCCTGAGTTACTACGGGCGCTCAGCCATGAAAGCCCCGAGGCCGACACGGCGAGCGTGCGGACCTTCCGCCACTTACCAGCCCTACGTTAGCCCGGATTCAGACCCTCAAACCGTGATTGCGGTCCGGTTCCTCGAAACTGCGCCCGATACAGTTCACGACTCCATGCCAATCGACCCACTCATGACCTCAGTGCTCGAAGGACTGCCGGACCTGGTGATGCTGGTGCGGCGCGATGGCGTGCTTTTGGCGCATAGCGGCGGACGGGGCGTCGCGGCCTTATTGCCGGCGGATCCCTCGATCGGCCAAAATATCGAGACCATTTGGCCGGCGACCGCGGCCGGGGTGATTCGCCACCTGGTGCGCCAAGCCCTGGCCAGCCGCACGACGCATGATGCGACATTCAGCGAGGGCGAGCGCACCTATGAGGCGCGGGTTTGCGCGCAGGGGCCGGACCGCGCCATCTGCCTGATCCGCCAGCCGTCGGTTTCCGCAGCCGAGGAACAAACCGGTGCCACCGGCCGCTTCGGCGCAGTCGCCCTGCAATTCGATCGGCGCTCCTTTTTGCGCCGCTTTCACGAATCCCTGTCGATGGCGACGCTGCGCGAACAGCCGACCGCCGTCGCCGTAGTTCACGTCGACGGCATCGTCGATGTCGCGCGCGTTATCGACACGCATGTCGCGGAGCAGGTGATGAGTGCGGCAATCGGCCGATTGACGCACGAGCGCAACCTGCAAGCCGGCCCCGAGATCGGGTGGTACGTCGGCCAGCTGAGCGAGAGTCAAATCGTCATCGTGATCGAGAGCCGCGATCGTGATCGCATCGAGGCGCTCATCGGCGGCCACTGCGACAGCTTGCGCGAGCCGATCAAGGTCGGCGACGCGGATTTTCATTTGACGCCGTATGCCGGAGTCGCGATCTTGGGCCCCGATGCCACGGCGCCGCGGCGGCTGCTCAACCACGCGCGCGGGACTGCAGCCGAAGCGCGTCGCGCCGGGAGCAGCCACGTGTGTTTTTTCTCCGACACGGTGCGTTTGCGGTCTCTGGCCCGCTTGGATCTCGCGCAGGAGTTGCGTGATGCCATCGCCGAGCGCTCGATCAAGCTGCGTTACATGGCGCGGCGCGATCTGACGAGCGGCGAACTGCTCGCGGCGGTTGGCTACGTTCGTTGGCACCATCCGTTGCGCGGCGAGGTCAGCGCTTCGGAATTTCTTGCGGTGGCCGAGACGACCGGTCTCGCCACGGCGTTGTCGCGCGCCGCCCTCAAGTGCCTGCGGGACGACTACGCCGACCTTCGGCGCGTCGGCGGTCCTACCTTGAGCCTGTCATTCGGGCCGCTGCGGCATCACATACTCGACGACGGCTTTATGGATGATCTGCGCGAGCTGTTCAGCGACGGCGTATTGCGCCCGGATCGGGTGGAGCTGCGGATCAGCGAGCGCTCGTTGTTTGCCGCCGACATGTCGTTACTGCACGCGATCGTGCGCCTCGGGGTGACGCTGATCGTCGATGAGGTCGGGCGCGGCATCGGTGCATTTGACATCCTGGCGCGTGCGCCGTTGGCCGGTTTGCAGATCGATCGCGCCTCGGTCCACAGCTTGGCGCACGATCCAAGCGCACTCAAGATTTGCCGCGCCGGATTTGCGCTGGCCCAGGCGATTGGTCTGAAATCGATGGCTCGCGGCGTGGATTCTGCCGAGCAGCGCGATGTCTTGGCGGGACTCGGGTGCAGCCAGGGCATCGGCGATCTGTACGGAGAGATCAACCTCGCGGCCGCGGGCGCGCGGCGGGCGGCGGCCTCATAGCCGCAAGGGAATAAAGGCACGCGCAGCGAAGTCTTCCCGGTGAGTGTTCAATTGGGGAGACGACGTGTTCCAGTCAACAGCGGTTCAGCGCCTAGCCCTGGCCGGTTCGATCATCGGATGTTGCGCCGCCGCGTGCCTCGCCGCCGCTGCGCCTCTCGCCGGCGATGCGGCGCACGGCAAGATCTTGTATCAGGCATGCAGTGCCTGTCATTCCATCGATGAGAATGATCTCGGTCCCAAGCACCGCGGGGTGGTCGGGCGGCGTGCGGGAAACATCGCAGATTACGCGTACTCGCCGGCCCTCAAGCAATCGGGCCTCACCTGGGATGAGGCCATGCTCGACCGCTGGCTGACCAATCCGAGTGCACTCGTTCCGGGGACGAAGATGTTCTTCAAGATCGACGACGCGCAGAGCCGCGCGGACATCATCGCGTACCTCAAAGAGCAGAATTGACTCGTTACCAGCGATAGTCGAGCGACAGCGCCAGAACGCGCTCGGTGCGGTCTTCGGTCAGCGGGCTGATATCCGGGCTGCCTTTCAGCTTGGTGAGCGCGGCATCGATATTCAGAAACCAGTGGTCGGTGATGAATTCCGTGGCGCTGAAACCCACGCCGACGGAGACCATGCCGGGGTTGGGGTCGAACACCGGATGGCCGGAGGCGAGCGACTGGGCCTGGCTCACCCCGAATTCGCTCTGCAAATAGCGGTGCGTCGCAAACGTGACCGATGGGCCGGCAAACATGACGAATTTTTTCGAACTGCCGGGGAGCGGCATATACAGGCCCACATCGCCGATGGCGCCGTTGGCTCCGCCGACGAACTGTCGTGCATCTACCCGCAGAATCAGCGGGAATTTTTTCGACAGCACGTAGGAGCCGAATAATTTAGCCACGGGCGCCGCCTCGATGTTGCCCATGCCTTGCAGATTGGCATAGTCGTCCCGGACACGGCGGCCCAAGTCGTATGAGATGGCGGCTCCCAGCCGGTAATGATCGCCGCGCAGGAAGTTGATGCCGAGACCCTCGCCGGTGGTGAGGAAGGCGATGTCATAGTACTGAATGTTGATGACCGGGCCGCCCTGCACGCGGTACGCCTGCGCGCCGTCGTAAATCGGTTGGGTTTCCGCCGCGACGCCGGTAATCACGCTCCATTGCGGCAGGTTCGGCTGGAACAACTTGGCGAGGACGATGCCTCCCGAATACTGCCACTCTTGCAGTGGCGAGGGCGTCTGCGACCACGCGGCACGCGGCAGGGCGCCGGCCCCTACAGCCAAGCCAAGCAGCGCCAGCTGCAGGCATCTTCTCGGCGTTCGACGATATCGAGCGGACATTTTGCATTCTCTCCACGCTGCTAGCGCCTGTGTTGCGAAGCTATAGCAGAAATTCCATGAATTCAGGAGAGCTGCAAATCCCGACGGTCGTTATCGGACTAATTGCTGCTCACAGGTCTTGACGGCGCCTTGCGTTTTGGCGGGGGTTTCAGCGACGCTTTGACCGCATGATTGATGGTCGGTGCCGTCAAAATTTGCCGTTCAGCCTCGAGCCAATCGTCATCTGCAGAGCCATGCGGGCGGCCGCGAGCCTCCC
>CAYRAC010000257.1:0-6047 GCA_964422045.1 uncultured Steroidobacteraceae bacterium | reverse complement strand
TGATATTGAGCGGCGACAAGACCTACTTCTACAGCCGCAAGCAATACTATGGCGATGTCGATACGTTCTACGATGGGACGCAGGCGCCGGATTACTACATGAATGACGATCAGCTGGTGATCGACAAGCTCGCGAGCATGCCGCCCGCCGATCAGAATCCGGTGATGTTTCACTTCCATCTGATGTCCGCCCACATCTTGGGCAAGAGACATGATGGACGCGGTCCGTTCCAGCCGGAACAGCGCTACCTCTTTCCCGACAACCACGATACGGGTCCCGGTGGGCAAGAGTCGCCGGGCCCGCGCAACTTTTACGACAACGGCGTGGTGCGGGCCGATGCCGTCATCGGGGAACTGCTGGCCCTGCTGAAGACCAAGGGTTACCTCGAAGACGCGCTGGTCGTGATCACCGCGGATCATGGCGAGTCGCTCGGTGAACATGGGCTCTATCATCACGCCAACAGCGTCCGCGAAGAAGTGTTGCGCGTTCCCTTGGTGATGATTGCCTACGGCCGCCCGCTGCAGTTGCCGGCGACCACGCGCACGTTCGCATCGCAGGTGGACATCGCGCCGACGATTCTGCGGGAGTTGCATCTGCCGCAACCCATCAGTTGGGTGGGCCAGCCGCTCGAGTCAAACCAGAACCTCGATGTCAGTTTTTTCACCGAGCATGCCTTTCATGGTCTGATCGATCATCGCAATGCCGCACATGTTTGGAAATACTCGTTGGATCAGCAGTCGGGGGCGGACCGGGTATTCGATCTGAGCGTCGACCCTCGTGAAGATCGGGACCTTCGCGACCAGGTGCCGGCGGAGAGTCTCAAGGACTGGCGGACACGCTTGAAGACCGAGATGGGGGACTCGTTGCCGGTGCCCTAGGGGGTTGCGATTGACGCGGCCAAGGGTTAAACCTCGCTCTGGGTTAAACTGCCGGTTCAAGAGGATTTCGCAGCACCTTCGGAGCCGATTTGCAGCAGCGTGTGGCGATGGTAACGGGCGGCGGCCGGGGAATCGGACGCGAGGCCGCGCTTTTGCTGGCGGCAGCCGGAATGCGCGTGATGATCGTCGCGCGCACCGCGGCTGAGCTCGCCGGCGTGGGACTTGACTACGTTGTCGCCGACCTCGGCACGGCCGCGGGCTGCGCCGAAGCCGTCGGTGAAACGGAGCGACGGTTGGGGCCGATCGACGTGCTCGTCGTGAACCACGGCATCGGCTCGGCCCATGAGCGGGTCGTCTGGGAGCAGGATCCCGAAGTTTGGCGCGAGACGATGCGCGTCAATCTGGACGGGCCATTCGAGCTCGCGCGACTCACCACCGGCGGTATGTGCAAACGCGGCTTCGGCCGGCTCGTGTTCACGAGTTCGACCGCGGGTGAGAAGGCGGAACGAGCGGGCAGCGCCTACACCGCGTCCAAGCACGGAGTTATCGGACTGGCACGCGCCGTCGCGCAGGATGCGGGGCCGTTCGGCGTCACCTCGAATGCCGTGCTGCCCGGCTGGGTGCGCACGTCCATGGCCGAGCGCTCGGCCAAAGCCGAGGCCGAGCGACGCGGAGTGAGCGTTCAACAGGTGTGGGACGAGCGCGCTGCACTCTATCCGCAGAAACGGGTATTGGAACCGCGCGAGGTTGCCGACGTGATTGCGTTTCTATGCAGCGATGCGGCAGGTGGCGTGAATGGGGAGGCAATCACCGTGGCGTTGGGCGGCCTCTGGTAGGGGAATGCCGATTTATTCGCCGGTCATCGGCTCCCCTTGAGCTACGATCTTTTCGTCGGGTGCTTCGTTGACGGCGAGAAGGCGCGCTTTCCACGCGAGCGCCTCGAGAGCTATTTCGGCCCGTATATCACGCGCCGCGAGCAGAACTGCTCGACGCTCGACTTCGGGGCCCATGGTACGTCTTATCTGTACTGCGCCGATCAGATCCAGATTGATGGATTCAGTATCAATCGCCCGGTCGGTGCCCCGGAGCTGTTTCAAGCCTTGTTCGACGCGCTGCGCGCGGGGCCTCTCGTCCTGTTTGCGCCCGGCGACTGTCCACCGTTGATCGGCGACGCCCAACACTCGGTGCATGTTCCGGCTGCGATGGTCGCGGCGCTGGGGACGCCGGTGGTGCTCAGGTCCGCAGCTGAAATCTTGCAGCGCATCGCAACGGCGTAGGCCGCTTCACAGTTGAATCGGCAGCGAGCGCAGCCGTTTTCCCGTCGCGGCAAACAGTGCGTTGGTCAGGGCAGGAATCACGGGTGGCAGCGAGGGCTCCCCCAAACCGGTCGGCGGCTTGTCGGGCTTGAGCCACGCGATCTCGATCTGCGGCGTACTTGAAATGCGTGCCACGGCAAAGTTATCAAAGTTGCTCTGCTGGACGACGCCGTCGACGAATTCGATGCGTTGCCCTGCAAACGCCTGCGCCAAGCCGTCGATGATGGCACCCCGCACCTGGTTCTCGGCACCCATGGGATTGATCAATTGACTGCCGACATCGCCCGCCACCCACACCGTGTGAACCTGGATCCGGCCGTCGGCCACGCTGGCATCGACCACCTCGGCAAAATAGCCCTGATGGCAAAAATAAAACGCGAAGCCCTTGGCCCGGCCCGGTTGCTGCGGCTTTTCCGTCCAGCGCGAAGTCTGCACCACCTTGTCGATGACGTCGCGCGCGCGTCCGGTGTCGAAGGGCGGCCCGCGGCCGTCGAGCGGCGCGATCTCGCGGCGCTCGCCCAGCATCGCGAGTGTGAAGGTCGGCAAGTCGGAGCCGGCGGCGATGGCGGCCTCGTCCAAGAAGGACTGCGACACGAAACACAGCGCATTCGATCCCGGCGCCCGCAGCCACCCAGTGGTGGCGGCTGTCGGCATCATGGATTGCGTGAACAGCAGGTTTTCCACGATTCCCGCAGGCACCATCGAGGTATTCATGTCGCCGCCGCGCGTTGCGCGCTTGCCGTCGCCGAACGTCACGAAGTGATCGGTGAAGGCGATCAGCTTGCCGTGCGCGTCGATTCCCGCTTCAAAGTGGTGCCAGCCGGCGGGTCGATAGTAGTCGCGCCGCACATCGTCCTCGCGCGACCATAAGAGTTGAATCGGCGTGCCGGGCACTGCCTTCGCGATCGCTGCTGCCTGCACCATGTAATCATTCAACAAACGGCGGCCGAATCCGCCACCCATTCGCGTGAGGTGAATGGTGATGTTCTCGGGCGCAAGCCCGAGTACTTTCTGAACGGCGGCCAACCCTGCGCCCGGCGCCTGGGTGGGAGCCCAAATTTCGAGCTTTCCATCCTTGAAGCGTGCGGCGCAATTTTGCGGCTCCATCGGTACGTGGGCGATGAAGGGATATTGATAGCGCGCCGACAGGCGAGTGGCGGCCGATGCGAGCACTCGCGCGGCATCGCCTTCACGTCGTAACTCCACGCCACCCCCCGCGTCCATCGCGGCGGTCGCCTTGGCTTGGTAGACCGAGCTGCTATGACCCTGGGCGGCACTCAAATCCCAGTCGATCTTGAGCTTCGAGCGCGCTTCGTTGGCGAGCCACCAATTGGTCGCAAGAATGGCCACCCCGTCCGCGAGGCCGCCATCGGCATCTCCATTGCCCGGAATCGCCAGGACGTGTTTCACGCCGGGCGCCCGTTGGGCTGCTTCGAGATCGGCCTTGAGCAGGCGACCGCCATGCGCCGGCGCCACTTCGTACACCGCATGCAGCATGCCGGGCAGGCGTGTGTCGATGCCGAAAATGGGTTGCCCCTTCACGATCTTGGCGCTGTCGACGCCCACCCGTGAACGACCAATGATGGTGAATTGCGCCGGTGTCTTGAGCGTGAGTGTCTTCGGGTCTGGCGGCGACAATCGGGCGGCCGAGGAGGCGACCTCGCCGTAACCGATCGAGCGCCCGGTCGCGGCGTGAAAGATCCGTCCCTTCTCGGTCGTCAATTCCTGGCTATCGAGCGACCATTTCTGCGCGGCGGCTTGAATGAGCATCGCGCGTGCCGCGGCGCCGGTCTCGCGCATCGGCAGCCAGTTGACGGGCGTTGCCCGGCTACCGCCGGCCACTTGCTGCCCGTAGCGTTTTTCATCGACGTCAGCCTGCTGGATCCGCACCTGGCTCCAATCGCAGTCGAGCTCGTCCGCGATGATCATGGGAAGCGAGGTCTTGATGCCCTGCCCGATCTCCGGATTCTTCGACATGATGGTCACGATCCCGTCGGGCGCGACCGACACGAATGCCGATAGCGCCGAGGCCGCATCGGCGGGTGAGCCCAATGCACTCAACGCATCGGCGCGCATCGGGAATACGGCGTCGAGCAACAGGCCGCCGCCCGCCAACAGCGAGGCCTTGAGCACGGTGCGCCGTTCGAGATTGTCGAGCCCGAACTCACGCGTCATGAGCGAGCTCCTGGCGAACGCCGGCGGCCATTTGGATGGCGGTCTGGATGCGGTTGTAGCAGGCGCAGCGGCAGATATTCCCCGCCATGGCGGCATTGATCTGCTCGATACTGGGCTTGGGCGTTTGGTGCAGCAAGGCGCTCGCCGACATGATCTGCCCGGCTTGACAATATCCGCATTGCATCACGTCGATTTCCAGCCACGCACTCTGCAGCTTGGCACCGATCGGCGTCTCACCGACTTGTTCAATCGTGGTGATTTTCGAGGCGCCGACGGCGCTCACGGGGAGCTGACACGAACGCTGCGCTGCGCCATTGAGATGTACCGTGCAGGCGCCGCACAGACCGGCGCCACAGCCAAACTTGGTGCCGACCAACCCGAGCTCATCACGCAGCACCCAGAGGAGCGGCATGTTCTCGGGCACGTCGACTTCGCGAATCCTGCCATTGATGTCAAGTTGATACGGCACGCCGAAGATTCCTATGCGGGTGGTGAATTCGACTATATGCGCTTCGGCCGTACCTGCCAACGCGGCGCTGCAGCGTTTAGTCGGCGCCGGCATCCTTGAAAAGCGGCGGCCGCTTTTGAAATCCCGCGCTGACCGCTTCCCGCTGATTGAAAGAGCCAATGAGACGACCCTGCGCGTCCGACTCCGCACGCAATCCGTCCGCGAGCGTTGCCACGGGACTAAGCCCGTTGAAGAGCCGTTTAGCCTCGCGGACGGCGTCCGGGCTTTGGCGGGCGATGTCCTTCGCGAGGGCTAGAGCGTCGGCAAGCGGGTCGTCGCTCACGCGGGTGACGAAGCCGTAGCTCTGCGCCTCGGTGGCGGAGAATATCCTGCCGGTATAAGTCAGTTCGCGGACGATGTCATCGCGCGCAAGCTGACACATCAACAAGGTTCCGGCCATGTCCGGAACCAGCCCCCAGCGGATTTCCATCACCGAGAAGCGGGCATCCGCCGCGGCGATGCGCATGTCGGCGCCGAGCATGATCTGAAATCCGCCGCCGAACGCGACGCCATGTACCGCAGCAATCACCGGCACGGGAAGATCATGCCAGACCCACGCGGCGTGCTGAAACATATTAGTCAGCCCGTAGGGGCGGCGCGTCAGCGCGTCGGGCGCCTGGCTGCCGAGTTGTTCCAGGCTCCCGAGATCGATTCCCCCGCAGAACGCCCTGCCGTCGCCGGATAGGACGACCGCGCGCAACTTGGGTTCGTGTCGCAAGCGCTCGCCCGACTCGATGAGGGCTTGAAACATGAGATCGTCGAGCGCATTCATTTTCTCGGGGCGAGACAGCCGCACAGCGGCGACACCGTCGTCGATTGCAACGCTGACTCGGCTATTCATTCGAAACCTCCCTGGTGGTCACGTCGGCTTTCTACCGAGTGCGGTGCGCAGCGCGACGTCGAGCGAGTGGATATCGTACGGTTTATGCAGCACGAAGATGTCCTTCCAGCCGCTCTTCGGTGACGCATCGCTCGAATATCCCGTCGTGAGCAACACCGGCAAGTGCGGCCGGCGCCGCGTAATTTCGTCCGCCAACGCCATACCGTCCATGTCTCCCGGCATCATCACATCGGAGAACACGAGGTCGATGTCGCGATCATCCGCCAGAGCGCCGAGCGCCGCCTGCGCGCTCGCCGCTCGCGTGATCCGATAGCCTAATTCCTGCAGCA
>CAYRAC010000256.1:0-6059 GCA_964422045.1 uncultured Steroidobacteraceae bacterium | reverse complement strand
GACATGGCGCGCGGCGTAAACAAGGTCATTTTGGTGGGTAATCTCGGTGCGGACCCGGAAACCCGCTCCATGCCGAGCGGAATGACGGTGACCAACATCCGGATCGCCACCAGCGAGTCGTGGAAGGACAAGGCCTCCGGCGCGCAGCAGGAGCGCACCGAATGGCACAACATCGCGCTGTTCGGCCGGTTAGGCGAAATCGCCGCCGAGTACCTGCGCAAGGGGTCTCAGGTATTCGTCGAAGGCAAATTGCGAACCCGCAAGTGGCAGGATAAGCAGGGCAACGATCGATTTACCACCGAGATCATCGCCGACAATATGCAAATGCTGGGTGGCCGTGCAGGCGGTGGCGGTGGCGGGGGAGCCATGGGCGGCGGCGAGCGCGGCGCCGGCGGTGGCGCTCCGCCGCGGGAGGATTACGATCAATCGGCGCCGGCACCCGCCGGCGGGAAAGAGGATTTCGACGACGATATTCCATTCTAGTATGCGTCAGGCAACGACGCTCGGCAGCTGGGTCAAGTCGATTTGCCGCGCTTTCGAGGCGGCCGGATGCGACAGTGCGGCGCTCCTCGCCGAGGCGGGCTTCGGTCCCAAGTCGCTCGACAATCCTACGACGCGGTATCCGCTCACCCAGACCGCACGCTTGTGGCGCATCGCAGTCGCCACGACCGGCGATCCGGCCTTCGGCATCAAGGTGGCGAGCCACATCAAGCCGACCACATTTCACGCGCTGAGCTTCGGCTTGTCGGCGAGTTCCACGCTCAAGGAAGCGTTCGAGCGTGCGCAACGCTTTTGCCATGTGGGGAGCGACGCCATCGAGTATCAGTTCTCACGCACGGGCGCGGAGTATCACTTCGTCATCGAGCCCGCGGCCGACGTCGCGGACGAATCGGTCGATGCCCTGGTGGCAGCCTATGTGCGCATGTGCCGCTCGATGATCGGGCACGATTATTCGCCGCTCGCCATCGAGTTTCGCCGTGCATCGCCGGCCAGGATCGAAGATTTTCAGAGTCTGCTGCGGGCGCCATTGGAATTCGGCGCGGCGCAGACTCGGCTCAAGTTCGACGCCGAGTCGATCGAGCGACCGCTCGATGGCGGCAACCCGGAATTGGCGCGGCAAAACGATGCGATTGCGCTTCAATATTTATCACAGATCGAACGCGACAACATTCAGTGGCGGGTTCGCGATGTTTTGATGCAGCGCCTGGCCCAAGGGGAGCCTTCCCAAGAAGAGGTCGCCGAGCTGCTCAACGTGAGCGCGCGCACCCTGCAGCGAAAGTTGGGTGAGGGCGGCGTTACGTACAAGGAAATACTCGACGAGACGCGCCGCTCGCTGGCGTTGGCATACTTGAGCGCGTCGCGGCACACGGTCAGCGATGTCACCTACCTGTTGGGGTTCTCCGCCGCGAGTTCCTTCACGCGTGCGTTTCGACGCTGGACCGGGCAGTCGCCGTCGGATTGGCGGGCGCAAGGCTCGCGCGCTCAAGTCGCCGCTCGCGGCGCGGTGCCCAATGACGCTTCCAGTTCATTGGCGAGCGCGATGAGCCGCGGCCGCACCTCCACCAACAGGAACTCTTTCGACACCATGTAGGCGGGCGCGCCGCAATTGATCGCCATCGGCGGCAATCCGCCGCCCGGCCGCACCGGCACCGCAATGGCATTGACATCTTTCTGCCAGTCTCCAAACGAGCAGCACACGCCGAGCTCGCGGATATCGCGCAGCGCCTGGTCGAGACCGCGTTGCAATTCCGGCCAGCGGTTGACGTCGGCCAACTCGCGCACCCGAGCCATGATGTCGCTGCGTTCGTGTTCCGGGACGGCGGTGAGATAGGCGCGGCCCATCGCTGAATTCGCGATCTGAATCCTGGCCCCGGCCTCGAGGCTGAGCGTGACGGCCGCCGAACCGCGCACCGCGTCGATGTAGATCATCGACAGCCGATCGCGGCTGCCGAGGCTCACCATGCATTGGCCGAACTCGGCCAACTCCTGCATCAGGGGATGTGCCAGCTTGCGTATGTCGAGGCGCGACAGCATGGCGCTGCCCAAGCTCAAGGTCGCCGTGCCCAGACTGTATTTCGCACTGTCCTCGACGTAGACCAGATAGCCGAGCTCGGTCAGCGTGTGGGTGAGCCTCGACACCGTGGATTTGGCCAGGCCGCAGCGGCGCGCCAGCTCTTGATTGCCGAGCATTCGATCACGGCGAAAGCACGCCAACACTTCCAGGCCGCGCGCCAGCGCCGTCACGAAGTGACGATCGGTTTTGACAATAACCCGCTGCATCGGCCCTTTCCCCCTCTTGGGTGCCTGCGCTTTCAGGGCTCTGTTCATTGACAATCTCCATCGCGCGTACACATAATTTTGCACTAATTCGGAATTTAATTCTGTACTGCAGAACACGAGATCCCACCCCATGATCAGCGGCGACCCGCATGCGCCTTGAATTTACCGACGAAGAACAGGCCTTCAGGGAAGAGGTGCGCAGCTTCCTGCACGACCAGCTGTCCCCCGAGATCAGCGCCAAAGTGCTGAACGGCTACGAATTAGGCCGCGAAGACCACCTGGAGTGGCAGCGCCGCCTGCACAGTCGAGGCTGGGGCGGAATGGGCTGGCCGGCCGAATTCGGCGGCCCGGGCTGGAACTCCGTGCAGCAATACATTTTCGAGGAGGAATCGGCGCTGGCAGGCGGTCCGAGGCTGATCCCCTTCGGCACCAAGATGGTGGCGCCCGTGATCATGGCGTTCGGCAGCGTCGCCCAACAACAGCGCTTCCTGCCGAAAATCAGCGCCGGCGCCGAATGGTGGTGCCAGGGATATTCGGAGCCGGGAGCCGGCTCCGATTTGGCGTCCTTGAAGACACGCGCGCTGCTCGAGGGCGATCACTATGTGGTCAACGGCCAAAAAACCTGGAATACGCTCGGTCAGTTTGCCGATTGGATCTTTTGTTTGGTGCGCACCGACAGCCACGCCAAGCAGCAATCGGGCATTACGTTCTTGCTGATCGACATGAAGACCCCCGGCATCACGGTGCGTCCGATCATGCTCTTGGACGGTGGCCATGAGGTCAACGAAATTTGGTTCGAGAACGTGCGCGTGCCGGTCGAAAACCGCATCGGCGAGGAAAACCGCGGCTGGACCTATGCCAAGTTCCTGCTCGGTCACGAGCGCACCAATATTGCCGGTATCGGCATCGCCAAGCGCGAATTGGCGCGCCTCAAGCGCATCGCGGCGAACGAACGCCAACATGGACGGCCGTTGCTCGAGGATCCTTTGTTCGCCGCGCAGATCGCACAGATCGAGATCGATCTGTGGGCGCTCGAGATCACCAATCTTCGGGTGTTGTCGGCGGAGCGAAAGTCCCCGGCGGCGGGTCCGGAGGCCTCGATACTGAAAATCCGCGGCACCGAGATCCACCAAGCGATTTCCGAACTTCTGATGCGGGCGGTCGGGCCTTATGCGCTGCCGTTTCGCCGCGAAGCGATGGAAGCGGGTTGGCAGTTCGATCCAACGCGCGAATCGCCGGGTCCGCGCTATGCGTCGACTCTGGCGGCGTCGTATTTCAATCAGCGCAAGCTGTCGATATTCGGCGGCACCAACGAAATTCAGAAAAACATCATCGCGAAGATGATCGTCGGTCTGTAGGAGAATTCCTTGAACTTCGAATTCAGCGACGAACAGCGGCAGCTGCACGACGTCGTCGAGCGCTACTTGAACGAGCAGTACGGCTTCGAACGCTATCAGTCGATCAAGAATTCCGCCGCGGGCTGGGATTCATCGGTCTGGCGCGGCCTCGCCGAGTTGGGCGTGCTTGCCATCACGGTGCCGGTGGAGCAAGGCGGTCTCGGATTTGGGCCGTTGGAAACGCTCGCCATGATGGGCGACTGCGGGCGGAGTCTGCTGCTCGAACCGGTGCTCAGCAGCGCGGTGATCGGCAGCGCCGTATTGCGTGCATTTGCCGATAGTGCGCCGGCAGCGCAACTCCTCACCGCCATCGGCTCCGGCGAGAAGATCGCGGTGTTGGCACATTTCGAAAGCGGCGCGCGCTACGAGAGCCAATGGGTGAGCACGAGCGCGCGTCGCAACGGCGATAACTACCAACTCGAGGGACACAAGGCAGTGGCGATGCATGCCGGCGCGGCCGATACGCTGCTCATCTCGGCGCGCACTTCCGGCGAGACGGGAGATGCGAACGGAGTGTCGTTGTTTTTGGTGCCGCGCACGGCGCCCGGCGTGGTGCTCGATGAGTATCCGATCGTCGACGGTGAGCGCGCCGCGGATGTGTACTTGAAGGGCGTGGACGTTGCTGTGGCACAGCGTCTGGGTCCCGAGGGGGGCGCATTGACGGCGATTGAAGCGGCTCTCGACATCGGCCTCGCGGCCTTGTGCGCCGATGCGGTGGGCGTCATGCAGGCGATGGTGGATGCCACCGTCGAATACGTGCGCCAGCGCCAGCAATTCGGTCAACCCATCGGCCGCTTTCAAGTGTTGCAGCATCGCATTGCCGACATGCTGATCCATCTCGAACAGGCGCGCTCCATGAGCTATCTTGCCGCGCTGCAGTGTACTGATGAGAATATCCGCGAGCGGCGCCGCGCGCTGTCGGCGGCCAAGGTCGTGATCGGCCAGGCCGGCCGATTCATCGGGCAACAGGCGCTGCAGTTGCACGGCGGCATGGGCATGACCGATGAGCTCAAGATCAGCCACTGGTTCAAGCGGCTCACCGCCGCTCAATTGATGTTTGGCGACAGCGACACACATTTACAACGCTTCGCGTCCCTCAACCAGGCATGAGTCAGCGAGTGCGGGCGGTGGTGGCGCGCGAAGTCGGCAAGCCACCGACGGTCGAGGAAATCGAGGTCGAGGCGCCGCGTTACGGCGAAGTCACGCTCAAGCTCGCGGCATGCGGCGTGTGCCACAGCGACTTGTCGGCCACCAACGGCACGATTGCCTATCCGCTGCCGTTGGTGCTCGGCCATGAAGGCGCGGGTGTGGTGACGGCGGTCGGCGATGGCGTCAGCCGCTATGCGGTCGGCGATCATGTGGTCAGCTCCTTCGTCAGCATGTGCGGCCGCTGTCACTATTGCCAGACCGGCCGTCCGCAATTGTGCGTGCAGTCGCTCAAGGCGCTGTACACGCTGCCGGACGGCACGGTGCGAACGCGCGACGGCGCCGGATACGCGCTCAATGTCTTTTGCGGCTGCGGCGTGATGGCCGAGTTCGCGACGCTGCATGCCGATAACTTGGTGAAGATCGATGCCGAGATGCCGCTCGATCGCGCCGCGCTCATCGGCTGCGGGGTGATGACGGGTGTCGGTGCGGTGGTCAATACGGCGCGGGTCGAAGCGGGTTCGGTGACGGTGGTTTTCGGTTGCGGCGGAGTCGGCCTGAACGCGATTCAGGGATGCGCCATCGCGGGAGCCGGGATGATCGTCGCCGCCGATACCAGCGAGGCGAAACTCGAATTGGCGAAAAAGTTCGGCGCGACGCACACCGTCAACGTCGTCGGTCAGGACAACGTCGGCAAGGTGCTGTACAAACTCACGGGCGGCGGTGCGGATTACGCCTTCGATTGCGTCGGCTTGGGCAAGATATCCGAGCAGGCGTGGGGGGTGCTGCGCCGCGGCGGTACCGCCGTGATCGTCGGAATCGCGGCCCCAAAAGATCAGATCACTTTGAATGCACAACAAGTGGCGCTCAGCGAAAAAACCTTGACCGGCAGCTATTACGGGTCGGCACGACCCGCCCAGGATTTTCCGCGCTTGATAGGTTTGTATCGCAGCGGCCGCCTGAAGCTCGACGAATTGATCACGCGCACCTATACGATCGATGAGGCGCCGCAGGCTTTCGCCGATCTCGTCGCGGGGCGCGAAGGTCGCGGGGTGATCGTTTTCTAGGACGGCGTTGCCCGCGAGGCAATCAATCCCGCTTGACACCCATATACTTTGCAATACAAAGTATATGGTGTGGCCTTGGCGCAAGTATGCTTTCATATGCGCGGCGCACGTGAGGGTGCAGCTCGTGAGCAACAGATTTCAGTGGATTCAAGCATCGCGAGCCCGCGTG
>CAYRAC010000255.1:2083-6091 GCA_964422045.1 uncultured Steroidobacteraceae bacterium | reverse complement strand
CCTCAATGTCTTCCTTTACATCGTCATCCCCAAAGGCTTCTTCCCGCAGCAAGACACCGGGCAACTGCAGGGCGGGCTGCGCGGTGATGCGCAGAGCTCATTCCCATTCATGAAGCGCAAACTTCAGGAAGTAGCCGCAATCGTTCAGGCGGATCCGGCGGTGCAGACCGTCACCGGGGCCGTGGGCGGCGGCGGCTTCGGTCCCTCGAGCGGCGCCAACGCGAATCTCAACATCGCCCTCAAGCCGGTGAGCCAACGGCACGTCACCGCGGATCAGATCATCGCCCGGTTGCGCCCCAAACTCAATAAAGTGACGGGCGTCTCCACCTTCTTGCAAGCCGTGCAGGACATTCGCGGCGGCGGCCGCTCCGCCAACTCGCAATATCAATGGACGCTCCTCGGCGATGATCTGTCGGAACTTCAGAACTGGTCGCAGAAACTTCGAACCGCGATGCAGGATATGCCCGAACTCACCGACGTCGATACCGATTTGCAGCCCGGCGGCCTGGAAGCCGACCTGATCGTCGATCGCGACAGCGCCTCGCGGCTCGGGCTGACCGAAATCCAGATCGACAACGCGCTCGGCGATGCATTTGCGCAATCTCAAGTGTCGACGATTTATAATCCCTTCAGCCCGCAGCAATATCACGTGGTGATGGAGGTGGCGCCGGAGTTTTGGCAGAACCCGGACACGCTCAAGGACCTGTACGTCAGCACCTCGGGGGGCGCAGTGAGCGGCACTCAGTCGACGCAGGCCGTGGCGGGCACCACCGTGCTGCCCTCGGCGACCAGCACCGCCCCCTCGAGCGCCGCGGTTGCGGCGGATCTCGCCCGCAACCTCGCGGCGAATTCCCTGGCGAATGCCGGCCGCGGCAACACTTCGACGGGTTCGGCGGTCAGCATCGCTGCGGAGACCGTGGTACCGTTCGCGGCGTTCAGTCACTTCTCGACCGGCACCACGCCGGTGAGCGTGAACCACACCGGGACCTCGGTGTCGACCTCCATCGCGTTCAATTTGCCGGAAGGTGAATCGCTGAAGACCGCCCTCGATGCGATCGAGCGCAAGATGGCCGATATCCATGTGCCCATCTCGATCATCGGCGGCACTTACGGCACCGCGCGCCTGTTCCAGCAGAGCAACAGCAATACGCCGCTGATGCTCGTTGCCGCGTTGGTCGCAATCTACGTCGTGCTCGGCGTGCTCTATGAAAGTTATAGCCAGCCGCTCACCATTCTGTCGACCCTGCCCTCGGCGGGAGTCGGCGCACTGCTGGCACTGCTCGCCACGGGAACCGAATTCAGTCTCATCGCCTTCCTCGGCATCTTGCTGCTGATCGGCATCGTCAAGAAAAATGCCATCATGATGGTCGACTTCGCTCTCGAGGCCGAGCGCAACCTCGGAATGGACCCGCGTACCGCCATCGCGCACGCCTGCAACCTGCGCTTTCGGCCCATCATGATGACAACCTGCGCTGCCATCGCGGGCGCCCTGCCGCTCGCCATTGCCTCGGGCGATGGCACCGAAATGCGTCGCCCGCTCGGCATCGCCATTGTCGGAGGCCTCATCGTCAGCCAGATCTTGACCGTGTACACGACGCCGGTGGTTTATCTGTACGTGCATCGCTATTGGAAGCATCTGAAGCAGGGCAAGTACGCTTCGCCACCGCCGTTGCCGCCGGCCTCGGCGCCGCCGGCGAATCCGGGTGGCCGCGGATTCGATCCGCTCGGAGCCGGCGCATGACGCGGCTCTGCGCCGTGCGTTGGGCGGGCGCTGTCGCGTGGCTCGCTGTGGCCGCGGCGTGCGCCGTGGGGCCTGACTATCAGCGCCCGAAATTCGACGCCGCCGCGAATTACAAGGAGGCCTCCAATTGGAAACCGAGCGAGCCCAACGACGCCTTGAACCGGGGCCCCTGGTGGGAAATCTTCAAGGACGATGCGCTGAATCAACTCGAAGTGCGCGTCGACATTTCGAACGAAAACGTCAAGGCCGCTGCCGCGGCCTATGATCAGGCGCGCGCGCTGGTGTCGCAGGCACGCGCGGGCTTTTGGCCCACCATCACCGGCAATGCCTCGCATCTGAAGAGCGGCTCGGGGGCCAGCGCCACCACCACAAGCATCAATGGCGGCACCGGCGTGCCGATCAGCACCACCTCCCGCTCCCCGATCACCGACAGCGCCGGCCTGTCGGCGAGTTGGGACTTGGATATTTGGGGGAAGATTCGCCGTACCACGGAGAGTGACCGCGCCTCCGCGCAATCGAGCGCAGCTGCATTGGCCGCGGCGCGGCTGTCGGCGCAGGCGCAGCTGGCTACCGATTATTTCGAATTGCGTGCCCAGGACCAGCTGCAGAAACTGCTGGACGACACGGTGGTTGCCGAGCAGCTGTCGCTCAAGATCACGCAGAGCCGCTACAACTTCGGTGTGGCCGCGCGCGCCGATGTCGTGAGTGCCGAGGCGCAGCTGCTGTCGAGTCAGGCGCAGCAGATCAATGCAAAGATACAGCGCGGCATCCTCGAGCATGCGCTTGCCGTGCTCATCGGCGAGCAGCCGGCCAACTTTTCGCTGAGTCCAGCGGCCATGCGCAGCGATGTGCCGACCGTGCCCGCGGGCATCCCTTCGACCTTGCTGGAGCGGCGACCGGATATCGCGGAAGCAGAACGCAAAGTTGCCGCTGCGAATGCGCAGATCGGGGTTGCCAAAGCGGCCTATTATCCCGACCTCACGCTGAACGGCTCAGACGATTACACCAGCAGCACCTTCAGCCATTTGATCAGCGCGCCGAACCGCATCTGGTCATTCGGCCCATCGCTGGCGGAAACCCTGTTCGATGGGGGTCTGCGCCGCGCGCAGGTCGCTCAGGCGCGCGCCGCCTATGAGGGTACCGTCGATACGTACCGCCAGACCGTGCTCGCGGGATTTCAACAAGTCGAAGACGAAATCGTCACCTTGCGCGTGCTCGAACAGCAGGCCGTGGTCGAGGAAGCGGCGGTGGCAGCGGCCCGCGAAGCCGAGAAACTCACGCTCAACCAGTACAAGGCGGGTACCGTGCCCTACAGCAGCGTGATCACCGCGCAAACGACCCGCCTCGCCGCCGAACAGACCGCACTCAGCGTGCTGTCCACGCGCTTGCAGGCGAGCGTCGCCCTGGTCGAGGCCGTCGGCGGCGGCTGGAACGCGGCGCAATTGCCGCTGCCCTAACCCGACGATAGAACAAACTGGTTGCCGTCCGGGTCGCGGAAGACCGCCATCGTGCCCCACGGCTGTTTCTCCGGCTCGCGCACGAAAACGACCCCGCGTTGCGTGAGTTGACGATAGGTCGCCTCGACGTCATCGCATTCGAACGAGCCGTTGAAGAAGGTGCCAACCCGGTCCTCTTGGCCTGGCGGCGTGAACAGCACGACGCGGGTCGCTGCGTTGGCGATACGCAGCTCAATCCAGCGCTGACGATCGTCGAAGGGCTGATCCGTCGCCACTTCGAAGCCGAGCTGTTCGGTGTAGAACTTGACCGCCCGGGCTTGGTCGCGCGTCGGTATCGAGACGAATTTGAGTTGCTTGATCATGTCAATTTCCTAACGGGCAGCAACTCCAGTATGGCGCATCGGACGCGCCTCCTGTAGCAAACAATGCTATAGTGATAATCAATATGGATCGCATTCACCTCGACGCCTATGTGCTTGACGTGCTGATGCCGGATCTGGTGGGGCACGACCGCCGCCCCGCGGCGTTCATCGTTTATCTGTACCTGTTGCGGCTGGCCGCGAAAAGCCGGCATGACACCGTCGCCGTCAGCCTACAAACCGTGGCGACCAAGACCGGGCTTGCCAAATCGACTGTTCAGGCTGCGATTCGGCATCTGCGTCGGCGCCGGCTGTTGGATCCCGCCGTGATCTCGACCGTCGACCGGCCGGCGCGGCGAGTCCTGCGGCCGTGGCTTCGCACCTGACAGATTTGTCATGGGCTGCAACGCTCGATATGCGGCGTTGTCTGACATACAGCGGTCCGATTCGG
>CAYRAC010000255.1:0-1983 GCA_964422045.1 uncultured Steroidobacteraceae bacterium | reverse complement strand
GGCCGCGGCACCGTATACAAGGCGCTCGATCGGTACCGCTCCGATCTTCCCGAAACACACCAATACGTGGCGATAAAATTTCTGAATGACACGGGCGGCTGCGAGTCCGAGCAACTTGCCGCTTTGCGACGCGAATTTTACTGCACGCAGATGCTCTCGCACCGCAACGTCGTCAAAGTGCACGAACTCGACCGCGACGCTGAATTGCATTTCTATACGATGGAGTTGCTCGAAGGCGAACTCTTGAGCAGCGTCATGGACCGTCTCAAAGGCGCGCCCATGGCGCGTCCCTATGCCTGGCACATCATCCGCGAGATCGGTGCGGGTTTGGCGCACGCCCACGCCCGACAGGTCATTCATGGCGACTTGAAACCCCACAACATCATGATTACGCCGTGCGGCGACGTGCGGATCCTCGATTTCGGTTCATCGAGCTTCCGCACGGCACAAGTTGCCGCGGATGCAATGCACCCGGGCAATACGTATCCTCCGCTCACGCCTGCCTATGCGAGCTGCGAACTCTTGGCCGGCCGCGCGGCCGACCCGCGTGACGATCTGTTCGCTTTCGCCTGCCTGTCCTACGAATTGATCGCCGGGTCGCATCCATTTCAGCGCCGCCCGGCGACCGTGGCGCGCGACCATGGGATCATCGCCAGCCGGCCGCGCGGGCTCAAGCGGCAACAATGGAAGGCCTTGGCATGCGCCTTGTCGTGGTGTCGGGCGGCTCGGCCCTCGTCGACGCGCGCGTGGCTCGATGATTTGCTCGGCGAGCGGCCGGCGCGCTCCGTGCCTGCACCGCGGCTCGGCGCGCGAACCGCCGCGCTCGGTGTCGCGATCATGTTCACGGCCGCCGCCTGGGTCGCGCTCGCACACTGGGCGACGGGGCTCAGCGCCGGCAGTGCAATCGCTCCGCTGGCGGCGGCAATCGTTCAACCTCCGGCCAAGCCTGTGGCCGATATCGCCGCCGCCAGCCTTGAGACCTCCAATCCTCCTGCGCCGCTCACCGCCGGCGCAGTCGCGAACGCCAAGCCACCCGCGGCAGCCGCCGCTCTGCCAATCGTCGTGTCCCGCAAGAACTACCGCGTGCGCGCCGGCGAGAACTTTGCGGAGGTTCGCGTTCATCGTACTTCACTCATGCCCGGCGATAGTTCCTTCGTATGGTGGACCGAGGCCGCGTCCGCCAAGCCCGGCGTTGATTATGTCGATCAAGAGAAAGCGATTCAGACCTTCCCGCGCGGCGGAGAATGGACCAGCTTTTTCATCAAGCTCGTTCCCAAGGAGCTGCGAACGCAACCCAAGATGTTCTACATTGATGTCGGCAAGGCGGGCCACGGTGCCTCCTCGGTGCCGATCACGCGCGCCGCCATCTGGTTGCCGATGACCCGGGGTCGCTCGTAGCGGGCGCTGCTGCGGGCGCGGCGTGCGACGTGACCGACTCGGCGTTCACCCGCTTTGCGGGCCGCATGCGGCGCAAGTCGACCGGCGCCTAATCCGCGGGCATCGGCTTGAAGTAATGGGTGTAGCGTCCCTCCTGCCCTTGCAGCCAGGGATGATAGGTGTTGCAAAAATTGATGCGTTCACCTGCGGAAGGATGCGACGCACGCAAGAACATGACGAGCGGCGAAGGCAGCGGATACGCCAGGTCGTGTTCTATGAATTTGACGAAAACCAGCGCGCAGCTCCGATTCTCGTGCGTCATCTCCAAGCCGAAGCGATCGGCCTCGTGCTCGTAGTGCCGTGAAACGGCGAGCAGCGGCGGGGTCAGTACGAACCCGACGGCGCTGAATATCAGCATGAACAAAGGCAGCGAGGCGAAGTCGCCGGGCTCGTGCACCGAAGTGCGCGCACCGTAACGCCGGATGATCGCCTCGACGCCGATATGCACGCACCAGAAGCCCACCAGGAGCACCAGGCTTTCATAAATGAGGCCCTTCCACACATGCCCGAGCGCGTAATGGCCCATTTCGTGACTCATGACCATCA
>CAYRAC010000254.1:0-6105 GCA_964422045.1 uncultured Steroidobacteraceae bacterium | reverse complement strand
AGCGAACCCGGTACCAGCCGCGCGGAAAGCTTGCTGAGATCTTTGAACGATACAGGCAGCGCCTCAATCTTGAGCAGCACATCGCCAATGATGAGCGCTCCATCGGCGGGCCCTTGCGCTTCTACCGCAGTGACCAAAGCACCCGCGGCAGTCTTCAGGTGCAGCGCTGCCGCCAGCGGTGCAGTCATCGGCTGCGCGGAGATACCGAGATATCCGCGCTCGACCCGGCCGTGCGCTTCTATATCTCGGACGATGTCGGAAACCGTCTCGGCCGGAATGGCGAAACCAAGTCCAACAGAACCTCCGCTGGGCGAGAAAATGGCAGAGGTCAGGCCGACGACTAAGCCATCGGCAGTCAATAGAGGGCCGCCTGAGTTGCCGCGATTTATGGCGGCGTCCGTTTGAAGAAAATCAATGTAGGGATCGTCCTCGATGATTCGCCCGCGCGCCGAAACGATGCCGGCGCTCACGGATTGGCCCAACCCGTAAGGATTGCCGATCGCGATAACCACATCACCGACGGAAACTGCTTTAGAGGATCCAAGCCGAAGGGCCGGCAGGGGTCCGGCCTTAATGCTAAGCAGAGCAATGTCCGTGACCGCATCGGCGCCGAGAATCTTCGCGACGAACTCGCGCCCATCCGCGAGGCGCACTTTTACAGTGCGCGCATCGACGATTACGTGGCGATTTGTAACAATCAAACCATCTTCGCGAACAACGAAGCCGGAACCCAAAGAGCCACTGGGTCCCTCATCCCGGCCAAAGTCGCGAGACGGCGCGGCGAGAAGTCGCCGAACGATGGCGCTCACCGCATTGGGGTCGGCCTCGGCGGCCGCGCGGGTCGCGGCGCGCGCCGCAGCCCGATCCGCAGCACCGACACGCTCTTGTTCGACGAGAACGGTCACCACACTAGGCGCGACCTTGTGGACCAACGCGGCGTAACCCGGTGGCGCCGCGCAGCTAACGGCGCCCGCCAGAGTCCCGGCGACGGTAATGAAGATCAAGCTGGCGAACCGCAAGCGACTCGCACCTTTAGATGCTAAATACATGGTAGGTTTCCTGCCTGATGATGCATGCGCCTTGGCTCTCGGTCAGCGAGCAATTTGCACCTACAGTCTCCGCACTTTTACTACCGGTGCAGGAGCGGTCAGTAGGTGATCTGGCGCCGATTCGAACATCCAATCAAGGACATCCGGATCGAGCAGATGCCAAATCGAACGCGGATTGACCCGCGTACCTCGGACGGGCTTCGACCAAACCCTTGGCAGCGAGAATTCTTATCGCTTCGCGATAGGCGGCCGCGTTGGGATTTGCGTGCGAGTTGATCACCATTCACCTTGTTGATATGTGAGTGCTCCAAAACGTTGTTGCAATGATACCCCGGATAAATGACTTGACCGCGGCCTTGCCGTCCATGAAATTGCCGGAATAGAACTGCAGACCTGGCTGCGTGGTCGCTAGCGCTCGCAGACGAACGAATCGCGGCTTGATTCATCGCCCCGGGGACGAGGATTCGGCCACATCGAATGCAGGCATCGGCAAATACGAATTCCCAATCTGTCAGCTAGGCGCCATGCTGCCGCGGGCTGCTTGAAACCATCGGATCCGGATCAAGTTCGGCTCGGCGAATAGGGGGGACCTATGAACTCAGCGATCCTCGCATTGGGTGTGTTTGGGGCGACTACCGCGTGGAGTATTGCAGGGGCACAGGCGCCCGCGGCTCCCCCCGCGTTTGACATCGCCAAAATGCGCGCCGAGGTGGAGGCCTTCAATAAGGTGCCCGACACGGTGGGCACTGGAAGGTACCCCGCACTCAAGGAGATGGTGCCCTCGCTTCCCGATCACGTGATCTACCGTCCGGCGGATCTGTCCAAGCTCGGCGCTGCGAAATTGGGTGTCCTCGCCTGGGGCAACGGCGGCTGCGCTGCGGATGGGGCGGGGGGACGATTGCATTTGGAGGAAATCGCCTCGCATGGTTACTTGGCCATTGCCAACGGTAGTATCTTAAGCGGCCCCGGAGCGCCGCCGCGGCCCGAAGGCGCAATGCCGCCAGGGGCGCCCCCGCCCCCAAGCGGCGCGGCGCCGGGCGCTGCGCCAGGCGCTGGCTTTAAAATTCCGCCGCCCGCGACCAAGGCCTCACAATTAACGGAAGCCATCAATTGGGCCTTGGCCGAGAACCTGCGTTCCGCTAGTCCCTATTTCGGGCGGATCAATCCGAGATGGGTAGCCGTATCTGGCTGGAGTTGCGGCGGATTGCAGGCGTTGGAGGTTGCAGCGGATCCGCGGGTTAGCACCGTCTTGATCCACAGCAGCGGCATCTTTCCGCCAGGCGCCAATCCAATCCCCGGCATGACCATCACCAAGGCGGCGCTGCAAAAACTACACACGCCCATTATCTATATTCTCGGCGGCCCCACTGACATCGCGTATGCCAACGGCATGGATGATTTCAAGGCTATCAACTCGGTGCCGGTGTTCGTCGCCAATCTCGACGTAGGTCACGGCGGCACCTTTATGCAGCCTAACGGTGGGTACGAGGCGTCGGTGGCGGTGAGCTGGCTCGACTGGCAGCTCAAGGGCGACCCCATCGCCGCTCAGCGCTTCGTCGGCGCGAACTGCGGGCTGTGCAAGGACCCCATATGGAAAGTCGAGAGCAAAAATATCGTCGCCAGCAACCATTAGTAAAAATGAAGACAGCCGCGTTGGCGCTCTGCCTGTGCTGCGGCGTGCATGCGATGCCACGCGAGCCGGAAACGCGGAACTTGCAAGTCGAAGTGAAGCCAGGCGTATTGCAAGGAGTCGCGCTCGCCAATGGCGGGGCCGTGTTCAAGGGAGTTCCCTATGCCGCCGCGCCGACCGGGGCGCTGCGCTGGCGCTCGCCGGCGCCGGTTGCCGCCTGGCAGAACGTCCGTACGGCGTTCGAGTACGGCGGGGCGTGCCTACAGCCGGATCAGGGGTGGAACGGTTCATTGATCGCCACCGCGAGCGAGGATTGTCTGTACTTGAACATATGGACCCCGGCCGCGACGCGCTCCGCGCATCTTCCCGTCATGGTCTGGATTCACGGCGGTGCGTTCGTCGGTGGGGCAGGAACCGACCCGATGTTCTCGGGCGAAGAGTTGATCAAGAGAGGCGTCGTTTTGGTGACGCTGAACTATCGCCTCGGTATCTTCGGATTCTTTGCACATCGCGACCTGACGCGCGAATCCATTCATCGCAGCTCTGGCAACTATGCCTTGGAAGATCAGCTAGCGGCGTTGCATTGGATTCGAAATAACATCGCAGGATTCGGCGGCGACCCTGCGCAGATCACTCTGTTCGGACAGTCGGCCGGAGGCATGAGCGTCACCACATGGCTGTCATCGCCGCTAAGCCGCGGACAATTCCGCCAAGCCATCGTCGAAAGCGGATCCATTCTCGGCGGACCGCCAATGAAAGACCTAAGCGGCGCCGAAGCCATGGGCGCCGAGTTCGCAGGCACGGATGAAGTTCGCGCGCTTCGCAACTTGTCTGCGGCCGAGTTGATGAAGCGCTTCGGCGCCTACATGTCCGCCCATCGCGAGGCTCGCTTTGGTCCGATCGTCGACCACTACGTTTTGAACGACGACCCGGCCGCTACGTTTCGCCGTCACGAAGAATACGCGGTGCCACTCATCGTTGGAAACAACGCACGTGAGGGATTCGGCCGAATACCCGACGCTGCGCTGCCCGGCGCCATCAAGGGGCTCTACGGCGCCGATGCCGATCGTGCGTTGCCGTTATACGGTATCGGCGCTACCAATCCGTTGCCCCTCGATTCGGTGCTGGGCTCGGCCGTCGCGCAGTGGCTGACGGATTCCAGTTTTCGTTGCGCAGCCGTCATTACCGCCGCCCGGCATGCGGCGGGCGGCGCACCGGTTTACGAGTATCAATTCGAGCAGTCCATTCCGGGCCGCGAAGTCGACGGCGCTGCGCACACGTACGAATTGCCCTATGTATTCGGCAATCTCTTATCCGACGTGGTGCTGGCGGGGCAATTCGGTGCCGCAGACCGAGCGCTGTCCGACGTAATGACGGCCTATTGGACAAACTTTGCAAAACACGGCAATCCGAACGGGCCGCTACTTCCGACGTGGCCCACATTTAGCCATCCCGCGGGATCTTTTTTACGCCTGTCCTCGGCGCTACCTCACGATGCGATCGCGGCGGTGGGGTTAAGAAAAGCGCAGTGCGACCTTTACGAGACCCAGATCAACAAGCCTCGCTCCTAAGCGAATGCCAGCTTTCGGCAGCGCCGAATGCTGGTGTCCGTATAAACGCCTTCCCGATGTTTTGGTGCCCATTTACTCTGGCCCCGCGCTGGCGCACGCATCGTCTTACATAAATACAAGCGACGTGGGGGGGAATCATGAGCTGGACCAATCAACGAATTGCGGGACTGACGGGTATGTGGGGCATGCTGGCATTGAGCGGCGCAGCGCTCGGCCAGGAGGCGACGGGGAAGACCTCACCCACCACCGATTTGTCGGAAATCGTCGTGACCGCCGAAAAACGCGCTGAGAAGATTCAGGACGTGCCGGTTGCAGTGACGGTCGTTAGCTCGGAGCAACTGACGACGGAGCATGTCTACAGTATCGCCGACCTCGCACGCACTACGCCCGCCTTGGAGATGGTGCAGGCATTCGGCGGTCCGGGCGGCGGCGGCCAGATCCGCGGCATCGGAACAAATTCGTTCAGTCCGACGGCCGAAGGTGCCGTGGGCATCGTGGTGGACGGAGTTCCCCAGGGCGACGTCAACATCACCAACATCTTCGATGTGCAGCAGGTTGAAGTGCTGAAGGGCCCACAGGGGACCTTATTCGGTCTGACAGCGTCAGCCGGCGTGATCAACATCATAACGGCTGCGCCGGACCCCTCCAAGTTTGAGGCCAAGGCGCAACTCGACTATTCGGACCTTGGCCGGGCCGGTTCGGAGTTCGGCGAGGAAACGGTGCGTGCCGTGCTGAATGCTCCCCTCACGGTCAATTCGGCTGTAAGGCTCGCGGTCTCCGATGACCGCACCAAGGGCGTGCAGGTCAACGACTTCACTCATGATGATAGCGTCTCCACGGACTGGAGCGCGCGTTTGCGCTATCGCATCGAGCCCACCGATGAACTGCACATCAATCTCATCGCCGACTATGACCGACGCGGCCAGAATTACAACGACCCTCAATTCAATTACGTCTCGGCCAATGCGGCGTTGGCGGCGGAGCTCGCGAGCTGTGGCATCACGGCTTCCTACTCGAATAATGCACGCTGCGGTAGCAATGCGAACGACCTTAACTATCGCAATTATGGCGCTTCGGCGCAGATCGATTACAGTATCGGCAGCGCGACGCTGACCTCCATCACCGGCTATCGCAAACAGATCACCGCACCGAATGATTTCGATCCGCAAGGGTTGGCGGCCGAGTTCGAACAGATTGTGTCGATTGGACAGACTTCCGCGGGGCGCCAGTTCACCCAGGAGCTGCGTATTGCCTCCAATGGTCGGCAAACCGTCGACTACGTCGCCGGTTTGTTCTACTCGAGTTATTCGGCCGACACTGCCTATCGGCCCGGCGGCGGTTTCTTCGTGGGCACCTTCGACTTGCCGCCCACGCCGTTCGTGCCGCCACCCTTTCCCTTTACGCCTTTCGTCAGCATGGTGACTTCGACGGACACCACCAACAAGTCGGAGGCCGCTTTCGGCCAAGCGACCTATCATGTCACGGAGCAATTCGGCTTAATCGGGGGACTGCGCTACACGCACCAATCGCTCACGGATTTCACATCGGCGAACCTGGTGCCGCCGGCGCTGACACCTCCCGTGTTCGGTGCACTGACCAAAGACAATGTGTCCGGAAAATTGGGCCTGCAGTACAAGATCAATCCGGACCTCACCAGCTACTTCACCGTCACTCGCGGCTATAAAGGCCCGCAGGTCACACCGGCAGCGGAAGGGACGCCGCAGTCCGTGGTTGGCGCAGAAATTCCGACAGCATTCGAACTCGGCATCAAGGGCAGTGCACTCGATCACCAGCTCGGTTGGGATGCGGACGTGTTTTATTCGCGCGTCCACGATTATCAGGGTCAGAGCTGTTC
>CAYRAC010000253.1:0-6106 GCA_964422045.1 uncultured Steroidobacteraceae bacterium | reverse complement strand
GCGCGGGCCAGATACCCCCAGAAACCGAAAGCACCTCTCCTGTAATGAACGACGAATCCTCGCTGCCGAGAAAGAGAACAGCAGCAGCCACTTCATCGGGCTCCCCCAGTCTGTTCATGAGGTTACGCATCTTTAGCTCTTCAAGCTTGTCGGGATCCATGGCCACGGCAGCCAGCGTGTTGATGATTCCAGGCGCGACACAGTTTATCGTTACATAAGGTGCAAACTCGATGGCCATCACCCTGCTCAGTGCCACTAGAGCCGCCTTCGAGGCGGAGTAGTCCGCATGGCCCCGCTCGCCGGCGTAGTCAATCGAAGAGATGTTGACGATGCGTCCGTATCGATTGGCGATCATCCGCGGCGCAATCAATTTCGTGAGGAACCGGGTCGCGTTCAAGTTAATCGCGAACGTTCCGGCCCACCGCTCGTCGCTGATCTCGAGAAATGGACGATAAAACACCTTGTCGTGAATACCGCCGACAACATTTACTAGAATATCGATTCGGCCAAACTGATCGACGCCTTCTGAGACGAGTTCCTCAACCTCACCTTGTACAAGGACACTACCCCGACGCGCTAGTAACCGGTCTGTAAGCCCATTGGTCCGCAAATGAGCGACCGTCTCTTGAAGCCGGCTTCCGGAGATGTCATTAATGATAAGCGAGGCTCCTTCATCAGCGAATCGCGAAGCAATTGCGCGCCCCATTGGGCCACCTGCAGCAGTCACCAGCGCGACCTTCCCCTCCAAACGTGCCTTTGGTGTTGCCATCTATGGTTATCCTGCTCAGAAAATGCTGACCGTATCGTCCAATATCAAAATGAACTAGAGCTTTTAATTCATGCATGTTTAACAATGCTTCAAAAATACTACCGATTAGTATGTTCGTCAATTAGCGGGCACCAATGTCATCTGCGGCACCAAAGAGCGCTTGCGGATAAAATGCATCCCCGCTTAGCATCACGTCTTAATTGATTTGAAAACCACACGGGCTGATGCTGTCATGCCGGAACCTATCTGAGAATCGCGAAAGCTGTGCAACACCGGTAAAATCGATGCATGCTACGCATCACGGACGAGCAGTGGGAACTGATTCGGAAACACCTTCCGGAAAAGATGATCGACCAGGCCGCAAACGGATCCCGGCGTGCAAGGTGCTCGATGCGCGGGACCGGTCAAAATCACCGGGCCGCGGTACTGCTGCTTGCAGGCCTTGGACGGGCGCCCAGTGGTATTTGCCGAGTAGACATCTTTACTGTATAAACGTGCTGACTACCGAATTGGCTGGAATCACAGTATTTTGGTATTTTCGTTGAAAAAATCGTTGAATAATGCGCTGCACCTTCTTTAAGTTCATATAAGCATAAATGGCAACGCGCGCATGAAAGAAGAGGTAAGGGAATTCAAACGCGAACGGATCCTGGCCGAAACCACTAGAATATTTTACGAACGTGGTTTTGGTGGAACGAGCATTGACGCAATTGCAGAGCGTCTAAAGGTCACAAAGCCCTTTATATACAGTTATTTTCAGAGCAAACATGCCCTGCTCGAGGCGCTTTACGAGCGCGCGATTGAGAATCTCAACTCCGGCGTGGACGAAATATTTAGCAGCGATGAGGAACCGGAAGAGCAACTTCGTCGACTGGTGCAGTTTTATGTGCGACGAAACGTTGATAGCAGAGAGCTCACCTCAATTTTTCTGAACGAGGAGCGCAGCCTGAATCCCGCAAGTCTTGAAAAGTTTCGAGTACAACAGCGCCGATTTGACAAGAAACTGACTTCGCTGATCGTTCGGGGGGTTGGGGCGGGAGTGTTTAAAGTAAGCGATGCTACGGTCGCCTCATTCTCCATTAGCGGTATGGTGCGTTGGGTACATCGCTGGTATGACCCCGAAGGCCGTTTGAGTGTCGACGACCTATGTGGTCTCATGTCTACATTGGCACTGAATCTAGTGGGATATACGGAGCGTCGAACAAATTCAAAACGCCGCCCCGAGTCTGGAACGCGACAATCCGGATAACTCCGCCGGCCAGTGACCGCCTCCGTTGGTCATGAATTGGCGACCAGCAAGTCCTTTGCGCGGATCGTCATATCTTTGAGTTTTTCTGGATCGACGACTGACTGCCTGGCGATCAAGGTTTTTCCCGCCAAGAATTCCTGCGCGGCATTGACGGCTTCGACTGCTTGAACCCGTCCCCTATAGAGATGGAACATGGCAAAGCGGGCGGTAGCAAGATCGCCGCGTGTCACCGTCATGTCGGCGTCGAACCGGACACCGGCAATCTGCAGCTTCAGGTCGAATTGGTCCGACCAGAACCACGGCACCTCGGGTGCAGGCAATGGTTTGCCCATGAGGGTAGCTGTAACGATCCGGGCCTGCTCCAGCGCACTCGGTATACTCTCCAGCCGAGCGCTCCGGCCATAGATGGCAAGGGCCGGAAGGACACGTCCCCAATTGCAAAAATATCCGGGTCGGAACTGCGAGCACAGCCATCGACTACCACGCCGTTTTGGCAGTCGAGTCCTGCCGCGCGAGCTAACTCGTCATTTGGAACGGCACCGATACCCACGAGCACGGTGTCGCATAAGATATCCTCGCCCTGATCCATTGTGATGCGCCAAGCATCCCCGCTTGACTCGATGGTGGAAATTTCGGCGCCCAGGACCAAATCGACGCCACGGGCGCGGTGGTAGTCCTGAAAAAACCGTGACAGTGCCGGGCAAGCAACTCGCGCCAGAATCCTGGTCTCGCGTTCGATGATGACGCTGCGGCACCCGAGAGCACGGGCAGATGACGCAACCTCCAAGCCAATGTAGCCGCCACCGATAACTGCAAGTCGTCGGCCCGGGATAAACGCGGCCCTTAAACTCCGCGCGTCCCGTAAATTGCGCAGCGACAAGAAGCGGTCGCTCCACCCGCCTGGCAGAGGCCGCGCTCGCGCGCCGGTAGCGAGGATCAACTTATCATAGGGTAGGCTTCGGCCATCGGCCAAGGTAACTTTGCGTGCGACGCGATCGATGGCTATCGCCGAAACGCCACTGATGAGCGTGATGTTCTCGCTCTTGTAGTAGCTGTCAGGCCTGAGTAACAAACTGTCGGTCGACATCTCGCCCATGAGCCATGCCTTGGACAGTGGCGGTCGCTGGTAGGGTAATTCTGGTTCGTCGCCAACTAATGTCAACGGTCCGGTGAAACCCGCCTGACGCAATTGCGACGCCACTGCCCCGCCGGCATGACCCGCACCCAGAATAACGACGGTCAGATGTTCTGTCATTGGCCGCATCTCATCATTCAAACTCCCCTGCCATTGACGGCTGATGCCCTGCCGACGTGCACGCTGAACAGCGTCACTCAAGCAGTTCTCACCCGAATGTTGAATTAGATACCGATTAGTAGTATATTCTTCCTGCACTGTAAAAGGTGACAGAGTACACAGAAACGGCGAGATCGCAATCTCGTGGCGTCACTCGAGAGCTCGGGGGAGCAGATTGCAAAAAACTAAGTTGGGCAAGACTGAATCGCGCCATCTTTATTATGGCTGGTACATTCTCGCCGTCGTCTTTGTAGGTCAAATGCTTACGGTCGGCCTGATTACCTTCAGCTTCGGCTTGTTTGTAATGCCGGTTAGTGCGGAATTTGTTCTGTCTCGCTCCGATACCAACAACGGCCTCATGATCCTCATCGCAGGGATGAATTTGGGGGCACCGTTCGTCGGTTCGATCCTTGACCGCTTCCCTGCGCGGCTGGTTATGAGTTCGGGCGTGGTGATTCTTGGCCTGGGTCTCATCGCAATATCCATGGCGACATCCCCTACAGTGATTGCGGTGCTGTTGCTCTTTCCGGTTTCCCTGGCTGCGCTTTGTTCGAGCCATCTAATGACCTCCACCATGATCTCTCGTTGGTTCTTCGCGAATCGGGGACGTGCCCTGGGCTTCGGCGCACTTTCAGCCTCCGTGAGCGGGGTTGTGGTGGTGAAGACATTGTCCTACTGCATTGAGCGCTTCGGCTGGCGCATGTCATTAGGAGCCTATGGTGCATTCGAAGGGGTGCTCATTGCCGCGCTTGCTTTGGCGATCATCCGCGATCGACCCTCCGACATCGGCATCCCGATCGATGGCGTCGAGGCAACCGCGACGACTCAAGCGAAGATCAACGCGGATGATCGCGTCTATCGGTGGCCGGAGCTCCTGCGGACGCGCGATCTGTGGCTGATCGCACTGTCGACGGGAACTCTCATGGCGATAGACAACGCCTTGTTTGCATCGGTGGTGCCGTATGGCCGCCAAAAAGGCCTGACGGCAGACTCTGCGGCCAATCTCATGGCGACAATCGCAGCCGTCGCGTTCTGCGGGAAGTTATTGTCGGGCTACCTTTGCGACAAAATCGACAAGCGGTGGTTGATGGCTGGCGTCTGCGCCATGACCGTCCTGTTCATGCTGATTTTGTCCGCCAATCCATCCCACCACATTTTGTTGATTGCCTGCGCCACGGCGGGGCTGGCAACCGGATCTACGATGCCGGTGTGGTACGCGTCGATCGCACAGCGCTTCGGCACCAAGAGCTACGGGGCAGTGCTCGGCTTGACGTTTGTGGTCCATATGCCCTTGCAGTTGATGGCCCTGCGATTCGCCGGCGTGGTCTTCGACAGGACAGGCGGCTACGAGCTGATGTTCGTCAGTTTCGCCTGCCTGGCGCCAATCTCCGGACTGCTCCTGCTCCCCGTTGCGCTGCCTCCGCCGATGCGCGGCGTGAGAATTCGGCACCCGATCATGGGCGAAAGTCCGGCAACCCGGGGAGTATCTTGAGATGCCCGGCTCATCGAGAAACAAATCGTATTGAAAAATTACTCAGGATTTTTAAATTATTTTACTTGGTATAATTATCAATGACGGTAGTGTTCACCACCAATCGTAATGGAGAAATGTATGCTCAGGGCACGAATCATATCGGCTGACTCTCACATGGTGGAACCCGGTGATTTATGGACCAGTCGGTTGCCGGAGGCGTTTCGTGACCGAGCCCCGCATGTGCGACCCCGGGAAGGTGGCGGTGGATTGGTGTTCGTGCCGACCGGAGCTGCGCCGTTTCCGGTGGCGGCGGTGTTTGGTATGGGTCGTGCGGGGGAAGAGCTGCGAGACCACATGACCGCCGGCTATGAAATGGCGCGCCCCAGCGGTTGGGATCCGGCCGAGCGGCTGAAGGATCAGGACATCGACGGGGTGCTTGCCGAGGTGCTCTATCCGAGCTTAGGACTGTCCCTCTACCGGCTGCCCGACCACGAGCTGCAGGTGGCCTGCTTCAAGGTCTATAACGATTGGATCGCGAAGTTCTGCGCCCACAACCCGCATCGGCTGCTGGGCTGCGGTCTGCTCTCGATCTGGGACGTTCAAGGGGCGGTGGCGGAAATGCACCGCTGCAAGGAGTTGGGCCTGCGCACCGTGATGATCCCGGCCACCCCGCCGGATGATATCCCCTACCCGGAGGCAGTCTACGAGCCGCTATGGGCAGCCGCCAGCAAGCTGCGCATACCGCTGTCGATGCATATTGGCACAAACTGCGGTTCTTCCGGCAAGGCTCGTGACTCAGCCTTCTCCGACGGCATGAACCCGACGATCAAAGCGAAGATCTCCCAGCCGCAGAACTTTGCCACCTCGCCCCAGGAGATGCAGAAGACCCTCGCCTCCCTGGTCATCGGCGGAGTCTTGGACCGCCATCCGCAGCTGCGCATCGTACTGGTCGAAGGCGATGCCGGTTGGATGCCGCACCTGATGTACCGGCTCGACCATGGGTACGAGAAGTACCGGGCCATCCAAAATACCAAGCTGTCCCGCAAACCGAGCGAAATCGTTCGAGCCCAGGTTTGGAGCACCTTCCAGGAAGACCCCATCGGTCCCATCGCATCGAATCTCTACGGACACGGCAACTACATGTGGGCCTCCGACTTCCCTCATACCGAGACCACCTGGCCCCACTCCCTTGACGTCGTCGATCGCGACTTCGCCACTGTCGATGCGGAGACTCGTCGCAAAGTCACCGTTCAAAACGCCGTCGACCTCTACCAAATCAATCTCGATCTCATCTCTACACCAATCGCCGCTGCGTGATGA
>CAYRAC010000252.1:2491-6115 GCA_964422045.1 uncultured Steroidobacteraceae bacterium | reverse complement strand
ATTTCGTCGTCGCTGTAGGTGTCGCGAGTCGCCGGGGTATCGGCCGCGGGGATGGCAACCGCGAACCAGAGGAGGCCCGCCAACAGGGCCGAGAGGCGCAATGACCTGGAATTCATGGCCACATTCTGGTTGCGGGTTTGCCATTACGCAAGTATTTCGCGCACGGCGGCGCTCCAGTAATATCCGTAAAACGATGGCCCTCAGCGCATTCGATCGAGGCAAGCTGAAAATCGCCGCTCATGCACGCGAAGAGCTCGAGCGGGCCGGTATCTGCTTCGAATCGATTCAATGCAAATCGGGCGGCACCGAAACGCATCCGGATATCGCAAGACTCACCGTGACGGTGAACGGTGCGGCCGCGCACGTCGATCTGTCGGCGTACGAGGTGGAAGAGTGCGAATTGTTGGTGTTCGGCGATGCCTGGTACAAAATCGCCGCTTTCATCGAGCGGCTGCGCGAGCGGCCAACGCCTGCGGGCTGACAAATCAGGCTGCGATCCCCTGATCGAGCAGGGCCTGCAGTACCTGCTCGTGCTCTTCCAGGACCCGCTCCACCAGCATACTGGCGAAGTCAAGCTTACCGCCGCCGGCGGCCAGCTCGACTTCTTTGCATAGTTCTGCCAGCACCACCGCGCCCACATGCGCACTCGAGGATTTGAGCGCGTGCGCCGCGTGCATCATTGCCGTCGTATCGCCGGCCGCCGCCGCGGCGCGCAGCGCCTCGATCAAATCGCGAGAGCTCGATGTATACAAACGCACGACCCTCGCCAAGAGATCCGGGCTGCCCGTTTTGTGCATTGCCTTGATCGAACCCAACGTGCGCTGGTCGAGAATGGCGTTGTCGTGCCGTGGTGCTGCACCGGCGGCGGCCGCCTCATCGGAGACGCACGACTCGAGAACTTCGTACAGCTGATCTATCGTGAATGGTTTGGTCAAGTAGTAATCCATGCCGGCCGCAAAGCATTTCTCGGCGTCTCCCGTGAGGGCGTTGGCAGTCAGTGCAACCACCGGGGTGCGGCTGCGCTGGTGCTCCTGCTCCCACTCGCGAAAGCGGCTGGTTGCCGCGTAGCCATCGAGCTTCGGCATTTGGCAATCCATGAGGACCGCTTCATAACGATCGGCGCGCAGCTTCTCGAGCGCCTCCTCACCATTCCAGGCGCGCACCGCGCTAACGCCCAACTCTTGCAGCATGGCGAAGGCCACTTCCTGATTGACCGGATTGTCTTCGACGAGCAGAACCCGCTGCACACGCGATCGTCTCTGCCCGCCCGCCTCGACCGCAGTCGGGTTTTGTATTGCGGCCTGCGGCCAAGCGCCGACATCGTGTTGGCCGGTGAGCAGCGCGGCGAGGCAATCATGCAGTTGCGTCCGGCGCACCGGCTTATTCAACCACGTCGTCGCGGTGTCGCGCCGGTCACTCTGCGTGGGCGGCGCCGCGATACTGGAGTTCATGACGATGATCGGAACACGCGTCAATTCCGGAAGATCGCGAATCGATGCAACGAGTTGCGCCCCGCCCATGTCGGGCAGCTGACCGTCGACGATCACCGCGTCGAATTCCGCGCCGAGCGACCTGCGCAGAATGTCCAGCGCCTCGTGCGCCGATCCTGCCTCGCTTGGCATGACCCCCCAGCTCATGAGATGGCGCCGCAGCACGCCGCGCGCCGTTGCATTGTCGTCCACCAGCAGCATGCGGGTGGAATTCAGCGCGGCCGCACTTCTTTCGCGCACCTCGGCGTGCTCGGTTGCCAGAGTCACGGAAAAATAGAAGGTCGATCCCTTGCCCGGCCTGCTCGACACCCGGATTCGGCCGCCCATCAATTCCACTAGCTGCTTGCAGATCGCGAGCCCGAGTCCCGTGCCGCCGTACTGGCGCGTCGTCGAGACGTCCTCCTGGGCGAACGATTCGAAAATGGTGGCGCAATTCTCGGGTTTGATGCCGATGCCGGTATCCGAGACCTCGAAGTCGAACGACGAGTTGTGAAGCCCTGCGTCCACACTGTTGACCCGGATGCAGACTTCGCCATGCTCGGTGAATTTGACGGCATTGCTGATCAAATTGATGAGTACTTGGCGCAGACGCAGCGCATCGCCACTCGCCATGGTTGCGATTCGCGTCGGAATATCGCAGATCAGTTCGAGCCCCTTCGCGTGCGCCCGTTCGGCCAGAATTTCCACCGCGTCCTCGACGACCTCGCGCACGCAGAACGGCGCAATGTCGATTTGCAGCTTGCCGGCCTCGATTTTCGAGAAATCCAGGATGTCGTTGATGATCTGCAGCAGCGCGCTGCCGGATTCATGGATCGTGATGGCGTAGCGGCGCTGGCGCTCGTCGAGCGTGGTGGAGTGGCGCAACAGTTCCGCCATGCCGAGCACGCCGTTCATCGGGGTGCGGATTTCGTGGCTCATGCGCGCCAAGAAATCGCTCTTCGCACGGCTCGCGCCTTCGGCGCGTTTCGCGGCTTCCTGAGCTTCGGCGACCTCTATATCGAGCTGCACCGTGCGCTCGCGAACCAGTCTTTCCAACTCGTTCTGATAGGCGCGCAGATTTCGATCCCGTCTCTCGAGCTCGGCGAGCATTTCATTGAAACCGTCGATCAGAGTCCCGAACTCACCGCTGCTGATCTTGTCCGCTCTGATCGAGAAGTCTTTGCTCTTGAGGACGTCCCGGGTAACCTGCACCAGATTTCCGACCGGCATCGAGATTACCCGCCGCAACCGGCTCGACAGCAGGAAGGCAACGATTCCCGCGAGCGCAAATCCGACCAACATGAATTGCACGGAACTCTTGAACTGCGGGTAGAACTGCGCGCTCAGGTCCGCCTGCAGACGCAGCGTACCCACCGGCTTGCCGTCCAAGATCACGTGGACTTGGATGTCGGTGCGCGTCAGGCCGTCGAAATGCAGCGCCTGATTATCCTTGAGCCTGTCGTCGCTGAGCAGCTTCGTGCCCGGCGCAGAGAAGTTCAAAAAGATGTGGCCGGCAGCATCGTACAGCGCAACCGCACGCATGGTTGGGTCCGCATGCAAGGGTTCGAGCGCATTGCGCGCCAAATTGCGATTGTGGAGCGCGAGTGGAGCGGCCGCATTTTGACCTGCTGCCGTCGTCAGGATGAGCAGCTGCTGGGCGAGGTTTGCGCGCAGAGCCAGCGCCTCGACCGAAGCATACAGAGCGGAGGCCAGCAGCAGCACCACCGCAACCGCCAACACGATCATTACGCGCAGCTTGGATGCGAGCGACAAGTTGTCGATCCATCGCATCATGGAATGACACCCTTGCGCGAATCCGGCATCTTAGCGCCCCGCTGTTTTTGCGCTGTAAGCAAAATCGACGGACATGCCTTCGACCTGCGGAGCCTTTTGCAGCAAGATCCGCAGTTCGGCCATTGGAATCGGCCGGCTGATCAGATATCCCTGAACCTGGTCGCAGCGGTGCCGGCGCAGAAATTTGAGCTGCTCGGCGTTCTCGACACCTTCTGCGATCACTTTCAACTTGAGTTCGCGGGCCATGGCGATGATGGCGGCGCAGATTGCCGCATCGTCTTCACTTCTGTGCAGATCCTTGACGAAGGAGCGGTCGATCTTCAAGGAGTCCACCGGGAACTGGCGCAGGTATCCGAGCGAG
>CAYRAC010000252.1:0-2481 GCA_964422045.1 uncultured Steroidobacteraceae bacterium | reverse complement strand
CCCGGTACCGAAGTCATCGATCGACAGCGCCACACCGGCGGCGCGGAAGCGCCGCATGCAGGCGGTCGTATCGTCGACATTGCGCATCAACAGGCTCTCGGTGATCTCAAGTTCGAGCTGTTGCGGTTTGACTGCAAATTCCTTGAGCGCACCGAGCACCGTGTCGACGAAATCCTCCCGGGCGAACTGCTGAACCGACACGTTGACCGCAAGCGTCAAGTGCCCCAGGCCCTGCTTGGCCCACGCTGCGAGCTGAACGCAGGCCTCGCGGATGACCCAATCACCAAGCGCGATGATCAAACCGGTCTCTTCGGCAACCGGAATGAAGGAGTCCGGCGTGATCCAGCCGCGCTGCGGGTGCAGCCAGCGCAGCAGGGCCTCGGCACCGATGATTGCGCCGCTCGCCAACTCGAGCTTCGGTTGGTAGTAGATCTGGAATTCACCGCTATCGAAAGCGCGCCGCAGGTCATTTTCGAGCTCGAGGCGGCCAAGCGATCGAACCGCCATCGATTGGCCGAAGAAGGCATGGCCATTTCGACCCTGATCCTTGGCCTGATACATCGCCATGTCGGCCTTGACCAACAGATCGTCGACGTCGGTCGCATCCTGCGGAAACATTGCGATACCGATGCTCGGTGTCACCACAAAGCGATGGCCACTGCACTCGAATGGTTCAGCCAGCGACTGCTGGATACGCTCGGCGATCTTGACCGTCTGCATTTCATTGATGACGTCGGTCAGAAGCACCACGAATTCATCGCCGCCGAGGCGCGCCACGCGCATCGGTTCCGGCTTCGGCGGCTCGCCCACTTGCGACACGATGTCGGTCTGTCTGACGCTTTGCTCCAGGCGGCGCGCCACACTTTGCAGCAATGCATCGCCGACCGCGTGACCCAGGTTGTCGTTGATTCGCTTGAAGCGATCGAGATCGAGGTACAGCAGCGCCAGCATCTGACCGGACTGCTTAGCCTGCGCAACGGCGCGGGCCGCTTCGCGCACGAACAGCTGACGATTCGGCAATCGCGTCAACACGTCGTAATACGCCAGGTACTCGATGCGCGCCTTGGCTTTGCGACGTTCCGTTTGATCGCGAATCACGATTAGCAGCTTGCCGTCCGCTTGCGGACGCAGCCGCGCCTCGTACCATCGAGGATCCCTTTCTCGCTCGACCCCGAACTCGTAGGTCGTAAGCGCTCCGCTACCGGCGTTCTCCAGGCTGAGCCGCGCCGCCTGGGCCAGGCCTGCCGGAAACACCTCTTCCAGCATTTTGCCGACCAGCCATTCGTCGCTTTTTCTTTCGCTGCCGGTTATGTGCTCCAACAGCACACCCAGCGAGTTGACGATGAACAGCGTATCGGGAAGTGCCTGCAGCAACGCGCGATTTTTTTGTTCGCTGAGCTTGAGCGCCCGCATGTTATCGAGCGCTCGCAACGTGAAGCCGACGCGGTGCGGCAACGTCGGCCAAAGCACCGGCTTGTGAATGAAATCGGTGGCACCGGCCTCGTACGCCTGGGCGATCGACTTGGTGTCATCGTGACCCGTGACCATGACGATGGGCACGTCCGCTCCCGAGTTCAAGGCACGTAGCGCTGCGCATATGTCAAAACCATTGCCGCCCGGCAGGTCGACATCGAGCAGCACCAAATCTGGTTTGTCCCTCTCGAATGCCGCGAAAGCCTCGGCCGCGTTGGCGGCGATCGTGGCGTCAAAGCCGGCCTGCTCGAGGGTTTCTTGCGCCAGCAGCGCAAAGATCGCGTCATCGTCCACGATCAACACACGGCGCCGCGGCGTCGTGTGCAATTGCGCGATTTGTTCTGCAGTTGCCGGCGTGTTCATGGACTTATCTACATCGGACCAATGCCGCGGTACGCTGGGATTCCAAGCAGGGCGTTGGCTTACGGTGCATAGGGCGATATCTTGTTGCTTAAACTACGTCGGCCCGACCTTAGCTCGACTGACTAGACAAATGTCGGCAGCAATTCCAGATTCGTTAAGGAAAGCCCCGACAAGGGGTTTTTGGGGCGCAAAATCGAGAACTGGTTCACGTCTTGGAACAATCGCTGCGCCCCGGCATGCGCCCCGAATTCATGGCCAGGGGACCCATGATGGGTTAAGGTCGCCGATATAATTGAGGGGGGAGTTGTGATCGAGGTCGAACAAGCTCTCATCGGGCTCGCTGTCGAGAGCTGGCGCTTCTCTCGAGCTTTCGCCAGGCTGGCGCGCAAGCTCGACATCGCAGACGCCGCCCGCTACGCGAGTCAACTCGATTACTTTGAAAAGACAATCGAAGAAAGCTTGCAAGCCGCGGCATTGACTCTGGTGAATCTCGAGGGACACGAATTCGATCCCGGTATGGCCGTGACGGCGCTCAACTTGGGTGACTTCTCTGCCGAAGACAGGCTGCTCGTCGATCAAATGATCGAGCCGATCGTCATGAGCCGCGACGGGCTGTGGCGCCAAGGCATCGTCGCGCTGAGAAAG
>CAYRAC010000251.1:0-6116 GCA_964422045.1 uncultured Steroidobacteraceae bacterium | reverse complement strand
ACGGGAGCGGCCCAGGCAGAAAGCTGGGGCGAGGTGTGCTCGCTCGAAACCCTGCACGGTGCGTACAGTTTTAGCATCAGCGGTCAAATCCTCGAGGGGCCCGGTACCGGACCCGTTAACGGAGTTGCCTTGACCACGTTTGATTCGCGCGGCGGACTCAGACAGACGGACTTCGTTGTCAAAAACGGTGCCCCGGGGGGGCCCAAAGATGCTTTCAGAACCGGCGAAACGGGCACATACACCGTGAACGCCGATTGCACCGGGTCGGCGACGATCAATTTTCCTGACGCCACGCCCGCGCAGCAGCTGGTGTTGATGTTCGTAGTCGCAGATCACGGGCGGCAAATTCGCACGGTGGTCTCGGCGCTCTATGTCGGTCCGGGGATCGGCACAATGACACCGACGCCGGCTCAAATTAGCAGCGAGGCCACGAAGCTTTGACAGGCGCGCTCGCAGCCGTCCATACCTTGCCCGAGGACGGCGGCTGCGAGAAGCGGTGAAACGCGCTGCAACCAGCAACGCGCAAACGCCGGTTTCTAGAGCTTCGAACCGCCGTCGACGCGCAGTGTGTCGCCGGTAATCCACTGGGCTTGATCGGATGCAAGGAAAGCAATCGCAGCGGCGATTTCTTCGGGCGTGGCCAGGCGCTTCAGTGCCTGGATCCCCAAGGTTAAATCCCGTCCCGCCTGCGTCTTGGCGAAACTCGACATCTCGGTTGGCACGACGCCCGGGGCCACCGCGTTGACGCGGATGCCCCGTTCGCCCAGAGCTGACGCGAAATGCTTGACCAGCGTGTCGATCGCTCCCTTGGTTGCGGAGTACGCCGACAACTCACCGACGGCGGCATGTGCTGCGAGTGAGGACAGGAATATCACGCTGCTGCCCTCGCCCAGGACTGGCAGCAGCTGCTGCACCAGAAAGAACGGCGCGCGGACATTGACGGCGAACAACGCATCGAAATCCTCGACGGTAGTCTCGGCGATCGATGCGGCTTTGGCGATTCCCGCGTTGGCGACCAAAATGTCGAGGCGCCCGCTAATAATGCCGCGCACACGTTCGGCAAGGACGTGAGGTCCATCCGCCGTCCGCAAGTCAGCGTTGAGCTTGTCCGCGGTGCCGCCTGTGCCGCGGATGTCGGCGACGACGGCCGTCGCTTCCCCCTCGCCCTTGCTGTAGTGAACGATAACGCGAGCGCCGGCCTTTGCGAGCGCCACGGCGGTCGCGCGGCCGATGCCGCGAGAGGCGCCGGTGACCAGCGCGGTCTTTCCTGAGAGATTGCTTTGAATGGTCATGTCGTAGGCCTGAAGGGTGGCGATTTAATTCAGTCGGTGTACGCGCCGATCAGCGCCCGTGCCGCTTTCGCAGCACCTTGCACCGGGCCGTTCACCCCCATGGTGACGCGGGTCAGATAGGCACCTTCCCATAACAGCATCAACGAGTCGCCGAGCGCATCGGGTTCGCGCGCGCCCATCTCGCGCGCGAGATCGCGAAAGCGCCGGCGCATGTCGGCCTTGAACTTCTCGATCACCGGACGCGCCGGATGATCGGGCTCGGTGATTTCCACGGCGGCATTGGCGAGCGCGCAACCCCGCGAATCTTCCTCGCAATTGTTCTGCACCAACACATCGAACAGCGACTCGACTTGCAGACGCGGATTGCCGGCGTGCGCCGCGATGGTTTCATCCCACCAGAGCAGGCCCTCGCGCTCCTCGCCGCGCAAGTATTCCGCCACCAGCTCGTCCTTTGAGGCGAAGTTGCGATAGAAGCTCATCTTGTTGGTACCGGCCCCGCTGGCGATGGCATCGACGCCCACGGCGTGAATTCCATAGCGATAAAACAGATCGGTAGCCGTTTTCATGATGCGGTCGCGCACGCGGGACTTCGGCGCGGAAGAAATAATCTCTTCCCCTACAGCCACTTGCGTCGTCTTAACTCGATTCATAAAGGACTCCACTTGACATGTGACTGACCGGTCATTAACTTAGCACTCAAGGTGACTGACCGGTAACACACAGACATAGCATCGGTGCGTTTCAGTCGTAAGTCAAGTTCTCATAGGAGTCTGCCCGTGCCCCTCAACCGCATCTTTAACAAACGCTCTCTACCCGTTCTGCTCGGTGTCGCCGCTCTCGCCGTTTTTGCGCTCTATTCGAGCGCCGGGCATTCTCGCGCCAAGCCGCAGGCGGCCTCACCCCCCGCCTTGCCTGAAGTGCAGGTGGCTGAGGTGATCCATCGGCCGCTGCGTGAATGGCAGGAATTCAGCGGTCGTCTGCAGGCCGTGAACACCGTGGAGGTGCGTCCGCGGGTGAGCGGCTATGTCGACCGCGTTGCCTTCGCCGATGGCGCACGCGTGAAGAAAGGCCAGCTGTTGTTCCAGATCGATCCGCGGCCATTCCAGGCGGAAGTCGAGCGGCTGGTCGCGGAGCGTACGCGCAGCGTCTCCGACCTCGAACTCGCCAAGGCCAACCGTGCGCGCGCCGAACGCCTGATCAGCGCACACGCCATCTCGCGTGAGGAATACGAGCGGCAGGTCGCGGCTGAAGCCTCGGCCCAAGGCGCGTTGGGTTCCATCGATGCGTCGTTGCAAGAGGCGCGTCTGAATCGAGAGTTCACCGAAGTGCGCGCCCCGATCGACGGTCACGTCTCGCGCGCCATCATCACCGCGGGAAACCTCGTCACGAGCGCGAGCCAAATGACGACGCTCGTTTCCGACGACCCGGTCTATGTTTACTTCGACGCGGACGAGCAGACCTATTTGCGCTACGCCAAGGCGAAGCACGAGCATGCGCCCGCGAGTGGCGGCGCCTCCGACGTCTATATCGGGCTCGTCGACGAGGACGGCTATCCGCACCCGGCCCAGGTGGACTTCATCGACAACCAAGTCGATCCGGCCACCGGCACGATTCGCGCGCGCGCCGCACTGGCAAATCCAGACGGGCGCTACACGCCCGGCCTGTTTGCGCGAGTTCGCCTCATCGGCGGGGAAGATCAGGACAGCGTCCTCATCGAGGATCGTGCCGTGGGTACGGATCTTTCCAAGAAATTCGTGCTGACGCTGACCAAGGACAACCGCATCGAGTATCGCCTGGTGCAACTTGGGCCGCAGATCAACGGCCTGCGCGTCGTGAAAGAAGGCCTTGCGCCGAACGAGCTGATCGTCGTCAACGGTTTGCAGCATGTGCGGCCCGGGCAAAGCGTCGCCGCCACGCGCGTTGCCATGAGCGATTCTGCGGGCGGACTGACCCAGGTCGCCGCCCAACCGAGCGTGCCGCCGGCGAGCGCAGCGACGGCTGCCAGTCCGGTCGATGCGGTCGCGCGTCTTGCGCAGGCGAGCGTCGCCCTTCACGTAGTGCGGTGAAGTCATGAAACTCTCGCAATTTTTCATTAGCCGTCCCGTTTTCGCGGGCGTCCTCTCGGCCCTCATCTTCCTTGCAGGCCTGATCGCGCTGCCCAAGCTTCCGATCAGCGAGTATCCGGAGGTCGTGCCGCCGACCGTGATCGTCAAGGCCAACTACCCCGGCGCAAACCCCAAAGTCATTGCCGAGACCGTCGCGAGTCCTCTCGAGCAGGCGATCAATGGGGTGGAGGGCATGCTCTACCAGTCATCGCAGGCAACTGCCGATGGCGTGATGACTCTTACCATCACATTCGCCTTGAGTACCGACGTCGACAAGGCGCAGGTGCAGGTGCAGAACCGCGTGGCCCAGGCCCTGCCGAAACTCCCCGACGTCGTGCAGCGTCTCGGCGTGGTCACCAACAAGGCCTCGCCCGACCTGACCATGGTCGTGCACTTGGTTTCTCCCGACAATCGTTACGACACTCTGTACTTGTCGAACTATGCGCTGCTGCGGGTCAAGGACGAACTCGCGCGCCTGGATGGTGTCGGCGATGTGCAGGTATTCGGCGCGGGCCAGTTCTCGATGCGCATCTGGCTCGATCCCGACCGGGTCGCAAGTCGCGGCCTCACGGCGGATGATGTCGTCAAGGCGATCCGCGAGCAGAACATACAAGTCGCCGCGGGTCAGCTCGGCGCCCCGCCGATGCCGAGCGCGACAGAGTTTCAAGTGGCGATCAATGCCAAGGGCCGACTGACCACCGAGGATGATTTTCGCGGCATCATCGTCAAGACCGGCGCCGCCGGTCAAGTCACGCGTTTGAAGGACGTCGCTCGCGTCGAACTCGGCGCCGACACCTATGCACTGCGCGCGCTTCTCGATAACAAGGCGGCGGCGGCGATACCGATTTTTCAGCGGCCCGGCAGCAACTCGATCGCAATCTCGGAACTCGTGCGCGCGAAAATGCAGGAGCTGAAGCGCGAATTCCCGCAAGGCGTCGACTACCAAATAGTCTATGACCCCACCGTTTTCGTGCGTGGTTCCATCCACGCGGTGGTGCACACGCTGCTCGAGGCCATTCTGCTGGTGGTGTTGGTGGTCATCGTCTTCCTTCAGACCTGGCGTGCTTCGGTCATTCCCTTGATCGCCGTTCCGGTATCGCTGGTCGGAACCTTTGCGGTCATGCACCTATTTGGCTTTAGCTTAAATGCGCTGTCGCTCTTTGGCCTGGTGCTGGCCATCGGCATCGTCGTCGACGATGCGATCGTCGTGGTCGAGAACGTCGAGAGGAACATCACCAATGGGTTGAAGCCGATCGAGGCGACCCGCCAGGCGATGCGCGAGGTGACCGGTCCGATCGTCGCGACAGCGCTGGTGCTGTGCGCGGTATTCGTGCCCACCGCATTCATCAGCGGGCTCACCGGCCAGTTCTACAAGCAGTTCGCCCTGACCATCGCCATCAGCACGGTGATCTCGGCCTTCAACTCGCTCACGCTCTCGCCGGCATTGTCTGCCCTGCTGCTCAAGGAACACGGCGCACCGCCCGATCGGTTGACCCGCATCCTCAATCGTCTGCTCGGCGGGTTCTTCCGCCCGTTCAATCGGTTCTTCACGCGCTTCTCCACGCGCTACGTCAGCGGCGTGGGTCATGTGGTGCGCGCCGGCGGTGTCGCGCTCATTATATATGGTGGATTGATCGCGCTGACTTACTTGGGCTTCGCGCGCACGCCCGCCGGTTTCATTCCTCCCCAGGACAAGCAGTACCTGGTGAGCTTCGCGCAGCTGCCCGATGCGGCGACCCTCGATCGCACCGAGGCGGTGATACGCCGGATGGACGAGATTGCCTTGAAGCAGCCGGGCGTCGACCACGCGGTGGCCTTCCCCGGCTTGAGCATCAACGGCTTCACCAATAGTCCCAACTCCGGCATCGTGTTCGTGACCTTGAAACCCTTCGAGGAGCGCAAATCCAAAGAGCTCTCGGCCGGCGCCATCGCCGCTGCGCTCAATCAACAGTACGGCAGTATCCAGGAGGCCTTTATTGCGGTGTTCCCGCCGCCACCCGTCATGGGACTTGGCACCATCGGCGGCTTTCGCATGCAAATCGAGGACCGGGGAGGCCTCGGGTTCGAGGAACTCTACAAGCAGACGCAGAACTTACTGGCGAAGGGCAATCAAACCCCGGCGCTGCACGGGCTCTTTTCGGGCTACCAGGTGAATGTCCCGCAGATCGACGCCGAGGTGGATCGTGAGAAGGCGAAATCGCAAGGCGTGTCGGTGCAGGAACTCTTCGACACCATGCAGGTGTACTTGGGCTCACTCTACGTCAATGACTTCAACGCCTTTGGCCGCACTTATCCGGTAACGGCCCAGGCCGAGCCGAGTTTCCGGCTCCAGGCCGAAGATGTCGTGAGGCTCAAGACTCGCAATGCCGCGGGCGACATGATCCCGTTGGGATCCTTCGTGACCGTCAAGCACTCCTCGGGTCCCGATCGCGTCATGCATTACAACTCCTACCCCACCGCCGAGATCAATGGCGGCCCGGCTGCGGGCTTCAGCTCCGGACAGGCGCAGGCCGCGATCGAGCAACTCGCGCGCCAAGAGCTGCCCAACGGCATGAGCTACGAATGGACCGAGCTCACGTATCAGCAGATCATCGCCGGCAACACCGCCGTGCTCATTTTTCCGCTGGTGGTGCTGCTCGTGTTTCTGGTGCTCGCCGCTCAGTATGAGAGCTTGAGTCTGCCGCTCGCGGTCATCCTCATCATGCCGATGGTGCTGCTC
>CAYRAC010000250.1:0-6136 GCA_964422045.1 uncultured Steroidobacteraceae bacterium | reverse complement strand
GCTGACAGCTTTGGAATGATTCGCGGCGGCCACATCGATCTGGCCATACTCGGCGCCATGGAGGTGGCCGAAAACGGCGACCTCGCCAATTGGATGATTCCCGGCAAAGTCGTGAAGGGCATGGGCGGCGCCATGGATTTGGTCGCGGGTGTGAAGCGGGTGGTCGTCGTCATGGATCACACTTCGAAAGATGGCGATCCAAAGTTCAAGAGCCGCTGCGAGCTGCCGTTGACCGGCACCAATGTCGTCGACATGCTGATTACGGATCTTGCGGTTTTTTCACGGCCGAGCCGCACGCAGGCGTTCGAGCTGATCGAGCTCGCGCCCGGCGTCTCGATCGATGAGCTACGCCGCAAAACGCCGGCGAGATTCTCGGGATAGATGTCTGCGCTCGACTATTTGCAGCGGCTCGAGGCCGAGAGCATTCACATTTTTCGCGAAGTGGCCGCGGAATGCGAAAAACCGGTCATGTTGTATTCGATCGGCAAGGACAGCTCGGTCATGCTGCACCTCGCGCGCAAGGCTTTTGCGCCCGCCAAGCCGCCGTTCCCGCTGCTGCAGATCGCATCGGGGTGGGACTTTCGCGAGATGCTCGAATTCCGCGATGCCGTCGCCAAGAAATACGATTTGGAACTCTTGGTGCATACCAACGAGGAGGGCGTGCGGGCCGGCGTCAAGCCCTGGACGCACGGAGCCGCATATTCCGACATCATGCTGACTTTGAGTCTGCGGCAGGCGTTGGACAAGTACGGCTTCGATGCAGCCTTCGGCGGCGGGCGTCGGGATGAGGAGAAGAGCCGCGCCAAGGAGCGCGTGTTTTCGTTTCGTTCGGCGCAGCACCGCTGGGACCCGAAGAATCAGCGGCCCGAACTCTGGTCACTTTACAATGCACGCAAGAATCGCGGCGAGAGCATTCGGGTATTTCCCCTGTCCAACTGGACCGAACTCGATGTGTGGCAGTACATCCACGTACAGCAGGTGCCGATCGTGCCGCTGTATCTGGCGAAGCTGCGGCCGGTCGTGCGGCGCGACGGACGCCTGATCATGGTGGACGATGAACGTCTGCCGTTGGCCGCGACCGAGCGCATCGAGACGCTGCGCGTCAGGTTTCGCACTCTCGGCTGTTACCCGCTCACCGGCGCAACGGAGAGCGCAGCCGAAGACGTCCCCGGGGTGATACGGGAAATGCTCTCGGCCAAGACGTCCGAGCGCGAAGGCCGCGGCGTCGACAAGGACGGCGCGGCGTCCATGGAAAAGAGAAAACAAGAGGGGTATTTCTAGTGGCGGCGGCGCGCGCGGGCATCGGCGCTGGCGTAGACCGGGAAGACAGCATCGAAGATTATTTTAGACAGCACGAGGCGAAGAGCCTGCTGCGTTTCATCACTTGCGGATCGGTGGACGACGGCAAGTCGTCGCTCATCGGGCGGTTGCTGTACGAATCGAAGATGATCTTCGAGGATCAGTACGCGACGCTGCGCGACGATTCGAAGAAAGTCGGCACGCGCGGTGGCGAGATCGATTTTGCGCTGCTGGTCGACGGGCTGGTCGCCGAACGGGAGCAGGGCATCACCATCGACGTGGCGTACCGGTTCTTTACCACCGAGAAACGCAAATTCATCGTCGCCGATACCCCGGGCCACGAACAGTACACGCGCAATATGGTTACCGGCGCTTCGACCGCGGATCTGGCCGTCATCTTGATCGACGCTCGCAAGGGCGTGCTCACGCAGACGCGGCGGCATAGTTATCTCGCGGCGCTGCTCGGGATTCGACACATCGTCGTCGCCGTCAATAAAATGGATCTGGTGGACTACTCGCAGGAAATATTCGACAAAATCGAACGCGACTATCGCGAATTCGCCCTGCAGATCAAGCTCGAATCGATCACCTGCATCCCGGTCTCGGCGGTGCTCGGCGACAATGTGACCTCGCGCAGCGAGCGCACTCCGTGGTACGCGGGCCCGGGACTTTTGCAGCACCTCGAGACGATTGAAGTGCGCGACGCCGCACAGGACACGCCGTTTCGCATGCCGGTGCAGTGGGTAAATCGTCCACACCCGGATTTTCGCGGCTTCGCCGGCCTGATCGCCGGCGGAACGGTGCGCCGCGGCGACTCTGTGCGGGTGCTGCCGTCGGGACGCAGCAGCACCGTGGCGCGCGTGTTGACGGGCGACGGCGACGTGGATTTCGCGGTGGCCGGACAGTCCGTAACCTTGACCCTGAGCGGTGAAATCGACGTGAGCCGCGGCGATGTGCTCGCGGCCGCGGCGGAGCCGCCGGCGGTCGCAAACCAGTTCGAAGCGACCATCATTTGGATGCACGATGAGCCGTTGCTGCAGGGACGCGCCTACCTGTTCAAGCTCGGTACGAAAACGGCGACCGCGACGGTGTCGCCGATCAAGTATCGAGTCAACGTCAACACCCTGGAGCATTTGGCGGCGAAGAAACTCGAACTCAACGATATCGGCATATGCGGTCTGGAGTTGGACTGCGCCATCGCGTTCGAACCCTATCGAGAAAGCCGCGTCTTGGGCGGTTTCATCTTGATCGATCGGCTCACCAACAATACCGTCGGTGCCGGACTGCTGCACTTTGCGCTGCGCCGCTCACAGAACGTGCATTGGCAGGCGCTCGATGTGAACAAGAGCGCGCGCGCGAGTCTCAGCCATCAAAAGCCGTGCATCCTCTGGTTCACCGGGCTGTCGGGCGCCGGCAAATCGACGATCGCCAATCTGGTGGAGAAGCAGCTGCATGCCGAGGGCCGGCAAACGTACTTGCTGGACGGCGACAACGTTCGCCACGGACTCAACAAGGACTTGGGTTTCACCAATCAAGACCGCGTCGAGAACATTCGCCGCGTGGCAGAGGTCGCGCATTTGATGGTCGATGCCGGGCTGATCGTCCTGGTATCGTTCATTTCGCCGTTTCGCTCGGAGCGGCAAATGGCGCGCAGCTTGGTCGAGGCAGGCGAGTTCATCGAGGTGTTCGTCGACACGCCGTTGAGTTTGGCGGAGGCGCGCGACGCCAAGGGGCTCTACAAAAAGGCGCGGCGCGGTGAATTGAAGAACTTCACCGGCGTCGATTCACCGTACGAGGCGCCCGAAAATCCGGAGATTCGCTTGGACACGACGCTGGCGTCGCCCGAGCTGGCGGCAACAAGGGTAATTACTTTCTTGCGCGCGGCCGGCGTGATCGACGCTGCAACATAGACCGGGTCGCGCTAGACCGGGTCGCGCTAGACCGCGGCTCGTGGCGCCGCGCGTCGCACTTGCTCATCGCGGACGTCGGCGTCGGTGAGCCCCGTATTGGCAGCGATGATCTCGACCAGACGGTGCGCAGGGTCACGCGGCAGCGTGACTTCGTGGATCCGTTCCCAAATGCGAATTCGTTCCTCCGCAGTCTTCAACCGCGAGCACTGTTCCGCTAGGTCGGTGCGGCGCCGCTCTGCGGCTTCGGTTTGCTGATGAACGAGGCGTGCCCGGAAATCCATCATGGGATCTTCGCCGGACGGTGTGGATGGGCGCCCAAAAACGGGACCTGGCTTGTATGGATTCACGCGTATCTCCTGACCGATCAACCCCTCAAAGTACCACGCTATGGGGTCGAGCGAATCGGTTTCGTATCGCGGCGACGGGAAGGAGCTTAGGCGATTCGCTTACCGAACTTCGGCCAGTGGCGAATGTAGTCCGCCTGTTCGGCGGTCTGCGGCACCTTTGGCCAACTGGCGGAGCGCTCGTTCTGCCGCCACAGAGTATTGAGAATTTTGAGAGCCGATTTGCCGTTGGATTCTTCTTCGGCGAGAAAGCAGCCAACGATCAGCCCGGTACGCCCGATGCCCGCGCGGCAATGCACGTAAACGCGCCGTCCGCGGCCCATGGCCGCGCGAATTGTCGACAGGATCTGCTGCGTCTGCGAGACGTTGTTGGGTACGCCTGAATCGACGATGGCGGAGCGCGTGTACTCGCTGGGTTTCGCCAACAGGTGGTGGTAGGGCGGCAGCTCACCCTCCTCCGTAAGATCGATGAAGCTATCGATACCCGCCCGGTGGAGACGAATTAAGCGCTCGCGGGCCGCGATTTCGTCGGGATCTCCGGGGTATTCGCCGGCCAGGACTCGGTTCGGGATCACCCAGTAGGTGTTGGCTAAAGGTCGCTCGAGGCTCACCGCGGGATGTTACCAGCGATTCATTTTACGAAAAAAGCCAAGACCGATGACGGACGTCGCAAAATTGCAAAGCCGATCGTAGCGCAGGCCCGCACATCGTGTTTAGATTCGTGAATATACGGCGGCCCTCCCGCAGCCGAGGTAATATACGTTCCGTGATTAGCGCCAAACCTTTGAAATTGCGAGAGTTCCTTCGATTATTGACCCTGGGTGCCGCGATCCTGGCGGCTGGCATGCCGCAACGCGGAGTGCAGGCGGCGGAGGCGGTCACTCCGGCCCCCGTATCAGCGGACTATTTGATCGGTCCGGGCGACACCTTGCATGTATTCGTCTTCCAGAACGATGAGCTGTCGGTCACCGTCCCCGTGAGGCCCGACGGCAAGATCTCCACCCCGCTGGTCGAAGACATGGTCGCGGTGGGCAAGACGCCCTCGCAATTGGCCAGGGACATAGAAAGGTCCCTCACCGAGTACGTGAAGTCGCCCAAGGTGAATATCGTCGTGACCATCGCGCTCAGCGTATACAGCCAAGTGCGGGTCATCGGCCAGGTGAAATCGCCGCAATCCCTGCCGTTTCGCGACGGCATGACGGTACTCGATGCCATGCTGGCGGTGGGCGGCCTGGGACAATTTGCGGCCGGCAATCGCGCGCATCTGGTGCGCACCGAGAACGGCAAGCAAACCGAAATCAAGGTCAAGCTCGATGCCCTCGTCAATAACGGCGATATGAAGCAGAACTTGTCGCTCAAGCCGGGCGACGTGCTGGTTGTGCCCGAATCACGATTCTGATGGTGAAGTACCTTTTATGAAGCAGGAATTGGAACGAGTCTTCGACGAGGTGCAAAGCGCCTGGCGCTTTCGGTGGCTGGGCTTGGCTGCTGCCTGCATCGTGGCGGTTGTCGGGTGGTGCCTGGTGTTCGCGCTGCCGGATCGATATGAGGCCGACGCTCGCGTGTTCGTCGACACACGTACAGCCTTGAAGCCCGCGCTGCAGGGGCTGACCACCGACCAAAACGTCGACGCTCAGATCAACTATGTGCGCCAGTCGTTGCTCGAGGGTCCCCAGCTCGAGACGATCGCCAAAGAGACCGGCGTCTTGGATGCGTCGGTTACCGACGAACGCATCCGCGCAAAGATCTTGGATCGGTTGAGCGACCGGATTGCGCTGACCGTGTCGAGCGCCGGTAGCCAGGGAGACGAGCGCAGCATGGCGGGAACCATTTATAGCTTCCACTATACCGACACCAGCCGCGATCGTGCCTTGAATGTCGTCAAGACTCTGCTGCATACCTTTGTCGAAGAAACATTGGGAGGCAAGCGCGCAGGCTCGGAGCATGCGCAGGAGTTTCTCGAGACACAGATTAAGGATTATGAACAGCGCTTGAGCACCGCGGAGGATCGGTTGGCCGCCTTCAAGAAGAAAAATGTCGGTCTTATGCCGAGCGAGCAGGGGGGCTATTTCGAGCAGCTGCAGCGCGAGGGCGATGCCGCCAAGAAAGCTGAGACCGACCTGTCCATCGGCTTGAGCCGCCGGGAGGAATTGGCCAAGCAGTTGCACAGCGATGAGGCGATTTCGGCGGCCGGAACCTCGAGTCCGCTGGGCGGCCGCGGCATGGGCGGCGGCAACGATACGCTCAGCCGCATTCAAGAGGCACAGGCGAAACTCGATGAATTGCTCCTCAAGTACACGGACCGACATCCGGACGTCATTGCGGCGCGGGCGACGCTCGATGAGCTGAAGCGCCGGCGAGCCGTGGAACTCGAGAATTTGCGCCACGGCGACGCGGGCGCGGTGGCTTCGAGCGGCGCGGGCAATAATCCCGTGTACCAAAACATACAACTGGAACTCAACAAGCAGGATGTGGAAATTGCTGCACTGCGGCGTGAGTTGGTTCAACACCAAACCACTGTCATCGAATTGCGTCAGCGTTTGAATAGCGCTCCGCAGGTCGAGGCGGAGTTTCAACAGCTGA
>CAYRAC010000249.1:813-6233 GCA_964422045.1 uncultured Steroidobacteraceae bacterium | reverse complement strand
CATACCTCGCCGAGTCGTTCGCGCAGCGTGTGCACCGCGCGCGAGTAATGCGTCTTGACGCTGCCCTGCGAGCAACCCATGGCGGTCGCCGTTTCGGCCACATCCAATCCTTCGAAATTGCGCAGCATGAACGCCTCGCGTTGCCGCGCCGGCAGGCCACGCAACGACACCTCGAGCTGCTGCATCGCTTGATCGCGCATCAGCTCCTCCGGAATGGGCGCAGATGTGTCCGCGACCGTCTCCAGCGGATCCTGCGCTTCGTTGTCGGGATCCTGTTTCGCGCCCGGCAGCCACGTCATGAATCGATTGCGCACGGATCTGCGCCGTTGCAGATCGCGTATGCCGTTTTCCAGGATCCGGTAGAACAGCGGCCGCCATTCGGCGCTCGGGCGCGAGGCGTAGTTGCGCGCCAGCTTGAGCATCGTGTCTTGAACCACATCCATCGCGTCGTCAGGATCGCGCAACGCCACCTGCGCCATGCGGAACGCCCGGCGCTCGACCTCAGCCAAGAATTTCTCGAGTTCCCGCGTGTACTCCAGAACCGCATCCTCCGGTGCTGGAGCGGGATTATCCCAGACCATCCAAGCTGAGTTCAGCGTATCAAAGCGGGGCATGCCTCGTCCTCGTAACGTCGACGGAGCGTCGTCGTTCCAGGTATAAACGCGTATCGGGCGCGGCGGTTGACGGCACGGCTTGCGCAAGATCAGCGACTTACACACACCGACTGTGACATCCATTGCAATAATTGCAGCAACACCTCATTGCGGCATCTAGAGGGCGTTGTAACCCATTGAATTTAGATGATTCATTTCGATTTCGGACACTTTTTCGCCAATTTGGATAGGACCCGAAACGGAACGGGCACTTAAGGTCGATGATCCCCGCTTTTCAACAGACTTATCCACAGTTTTTGTGGACAAAAGGAATGCCTTGATTCTGCAGATCGCGCTCGACACGCCGCTGCGTCGGGTCTTTGATTATCGGCCGCCGGCATCGCTGACCGGCCCGGGTGCCGCGCAGCGGCTTCGCCCGGGCCTGCGGGTTCGCGTGCCCTTCGGGCGCCGGCAATTGATCGGCATCCTGGTGGGGGTCGCGGCCGACTCCGCGGTGCCGTTGCCCAAACTGAAAACGGCCGTCGAGATTTTGGATGAGCGTCCGATCGTGGATCCGGTGACCTTCGACTTGCTGTGCTGGGCTGCGGAGTATTACCACCATCCGCTGGGCGAGGTTTTCGCGGCCGCCTTGCCGGCGAGCCTCAGAGCCGGCCAGCCGGCGCTGCCGCCGGCCGAGTGCTGGTCCCTGACCGAGGCCGGGCGCGAGGAACTGTCGGCGCCCACCGCGAGGCGCGCTCCGCAACAGCGCGCGCTGCTCGCGTGGCTCGGGCACCGGCATAGCGCCACCACCGAGGACATTCGCGCGACGTTCGAGCTTAGGCTCTTGCGCGCCCTGGCGGCCCGCGGTTGGACCGCGGCGCAGCGCGCCGAGCCGCACGCTGCGCCAACGCATGGCGCAACTCTGTCGCTGCCGAGCCCGGTCGAACTCAACCGGCACCAAGCCGACTGCGTCGCAGCCGTACTTGCGACCTTGCCCGGGTTTGCAGTGCATCTGCTTTATGGGGTGACCGGCAGCGGCAAGACGGAGGTCTATTTGCGCGCCATCGCCGCCGCAATCGCCGACGGCGCCCAAGCGCTGGTCCTCGTGCCCGAGATCGCATTGACGCCGCAACTCGTCGATCGCTTCCGCAGCCGCTTCAGTTCCGGCGTCGTGGCGCTGCATTCGGGCCTCACGGGCGGCGAACGGCGCGACGCCTGGCGGTCCGCGCACAGCGGCCAGGCGCGCATCGTCATCGGCACCCGTTCCGCCGTGTTCACCTCGTTGCCGAAGCTCGCATTGATCGTGGTCGACGAAGAGCACGACATGTCGTACAAGCAGCATGAGGGTTTTCGCTATTCGGCGCGCGATCTCGCGGTCGTCCGAGCGCGGCGCGCGGGCGTGCCCGTCATTTTGGGTTCCGCGACACCGTCGCTCGAAACTCTCGAGAACGCCGCCTCCGGGCGCTACATGAAGCACCTGCTGCCGCAGCGGCCGGGCGCAGTGCAGGCGCCGCGAATGTCGCTGCTCGATCTGCGCAAGTGCGCCAGCGACCAAGGGCTGTCGACGCCGGCGATGCTCGCCATGGCGCAACATCTCAAAGCCGGCGGCCAAGTCATCGTGTTCTTGAATCGCCGCGGCTACGCGCCGAGCTTGTTCTGCAACAGCTGCGGCTGGGTCGCGAGCTGCGCGCATTGCGATGCGCGGATGACTCTGCACCGCCGCGCGCAGCAACTGCGTTGCCATCACTGCGGCGCTCACGAGGCGGTGCCCGTGATTTGCGGAAGTTGCGGCCAGCCGCTGCATCCGATTGGACAGGGCACCGAGCGGGTCGAAGAGACCCTGTCGCGGCTGTTTCCCGAGGCGCCGCTCGCGCGGCTGGATCGCGACACGGCCGCCGCGCGCGGCGCCGTGCAGGACGTGCTCGACCGCGTCCACAGCGGCGCGGCGCGGATCCTGGTCGGCACGCAAATGCTGACCAAGGGCCATCACTTTCCCGAAGTGAGTTTGGTGGTGATCTTGGATGCCGACCAGGGTTTGTTCGCCAGCGACTTTCGCGCCACCGAACGGCTCGCGCAGACCATCACGCAGGTCGCCGGCCGCGCCGGCCGCGGAACCCTCGCGGGCGAGGTATTGATTCAAACGGAGTTCCCCGAGCATCCGCTGCTGCAACGGCTGATGCTGCATGGCTATGAGGGATTCGCCCAAAGCGCTCTGCAAGAGCGGCGCGACGCAGGTTGGCCGCCGTATTCCAGGCTCGCAATGCTGCGCGCCGAGGCAAAAGATCTTCAAGGACTGGACGCTTTCCTGCGCGCCGCCGCCCAGTGCGCAAGCGCGTCGCAGGAAACCGCCGTCAAAGTCTTGGGTCCTGCCAGCGCCTTGATCGCCCGCAGAGCCGATCACTTCCGTGCCCATCTCCTGATTGAGACCTCCGCGCGCGCCACTTTGCAGCGTTTTCTCGGCGACTGGCTGCCGCGGGTTGAGTCCCTGGCCGGCCCACCCGGCCTGCGCTGGTCGATCGACGTCGATCCGCTCGAAGTCGATTGAGATGTGTGCGCGCGCCTGCAGCGGTAAACTGCCGACCCTTTTCTCTGCACGGGACTCGCCTTGAAGACTCTGATTGAAAATCTACTGCGACAAGCGCTGGCGGCCGTGCCGGAAGATGTCGTGCCGATGGATGCCCGCGGCGTGGCTGTGGAAGTCGAAACTACCCGCGATGCGCAGCATGGCGATTTCGCCAGCAATCTCGCGATGCGGCTCGCCAAGGCGACGCGGCAGAATCCGCGCAACTTGGCGCAATTGCTGCTGCGCTCTCTGCCGCCCTGCCCGGCGCTTGCCAAGGTTGACATCGCAGGTGCCGGCTTCATCAATTTCTTTCTTGCGAAGGATGCGTATCACGGCGAAATCGCCAAGGTGTTCGAGGAAGCTCGGCGCTACGGCCGCTCGAGTGCGGGCGCCGGCCGGTCGGTGCAGGTGGAATTCGTGTCGGCGAACCCGACCGGGCCGCTGCACGTCGGTCACGGACGACATGCAGCGTATGGCGCGAGCGTTGCCAACTTGCTGGAGGCCGTGGGATACCGCGTGCAGCGCGAGTACTACATCAACGACGCCGGCCGTCAAATGGAGATCTTGGCGGCCAGCACCTGGCTGCGCTACCTCGAACGCTGCGGCGAGCAATTCCCGTTTCCTGCCAACGGCTATCGCGGCGACTACATCACCGCGATCGGCGCTGAGCTGTATGCCGCGCGGGGCGAGCAACTGCGGCGCAGCGCTGCGCAGGTGTTCCGCGACTTGCCGCCGGACGCGCCGCAGGGAGGCGACAAGGATGTCTATATCGATGCGCTGATATCGCGCGCCCGCTCCTTGATCGGAGATGCCGCCTGGCGGCGCGTGCTGGATTTGGCGCTGGCGGGCATCCTTGGCGACATTCGCGAGGACTTGCAGGAATTCGGCGTCAGCTTCGACTGCTGGTTCTCCGAGCGCTCCTTGAGCGTCGACGGCTCGATCGATCGAGCGATTGCCGAATTGAAGCGAGCCGGACATGCCTACGTCAAAGACGGTGCCTTGTGGTTCAAGAGCACCGACTACGGTGATGAGAAGGATCGCGTGATGGTGCGCGACAACGGCGTCAAGACGTATTTTGCATCGGACATTGCCTATGTCTTCAACAAGCTCGAACGCGGGTTCGATCATTTGCTCTACATTTGGGGCGCGGACCATCACGGCTACATCACCCGGCTGCGTGCCGGCCTGACCGCGCTCGGCGGCCCTGCAGAATCCTTCGAAGTGCGGCTCGTGCAGTTCGTATCGTTGTTTCGCGGCGGCGAGAAGGCGCAGATGTCGACGCGCTCGGGCGAGTTCGTGACGCTGCGCGCACTGCGCAACGAAGTGGGCAACGATGCGGCCCGGCTGTTCTATGTCATGCGCAGCAACGATCAGCACCTGGACTTCGACTTGGAACTCGCCACCAGCCGCAGCAACGACAACCCTGTCTACTACATCCAGTACGCGCACGCGCGCGTGGCGAGCGTGAAGCGGCAGATGCAGGAGCGCGGACTGACCCACGACCCGGCGCACGGCTTGGCCAATCTGAGTGCGCTCGTCGAACCCCAGGAGCTGCAGCTCATCAAGCGCGTGAGTGCATACCCTGAGATCGTCCGGCAATGCGCGCAGCTGCGAGCGCCGCACACGTTGGTGTACTACCTGCGGGACCTGGCGAACGATTTTCACACCGATTACAGCGCGCACCAGTTCATCGTGGAGGACGCGGCACTGCGCAACGCGCGGATCGATCTTGCGTTGGCGACGCAAACCGTCATTCGCAACGGCCTCGAATTGCTGGGTGTTTCTGCGCCCGACACGATGTAACGGCTCAAGATTCCATGGCGCGCGACTACAAGCAGAGACGCGGCAAGGCCACCGGCTTCTCCGGGTGGACGGGCGTGGTGTGGGGATTGGCTGCGGGCCTAAGCGTCGCCGGCATCGTGTATATCAAGGACCATCGACCGGATGCGCCGATCGCCCGAGCCGGCAAGGTGGATAAAAAGAAATTCCGCGGCAGCGAATTCCCCGATGGCGAAACGGCGGACTCGAGCGCGGAGGAGCCGGCGAAATCCTACGACTTCTACGACATGCTGCCGAAATTCGAGGTCGTGGTCCCGGAGAAGGACAAGGACGTCCGGCCGGACACCAAATCCGTTCCCGAAACCCGCCGCGGCACGTACGTACTGCAAGCCGGCTCGTACAAGAATTTCGCCGACGCTGACCGAGTGCGCGCGCAACTGGCCCTGCAAGGCGTGGAATCGAAGGTGCAGAAAGTGTCCGTCGAC
>CAYRAC010000249.1:0-803 GCA_964422045.1 uncultured Steroidobacteraceae bacterium | reverse complement strand
TGGGCCGATTTCCAAGCTGGATGAACTCAACCGCCTACGGCAGATCCTGCGCAAAGCCGACGTCGATGTACTGGTCATCCGAGTCGGCGACTGAACTCTACGCTCGCGCTCAATCGTCTCCTAATTGGCGAAAATCGACGCCTAATGCCCGCAATTTACGGTATAGATGCGTGCGCTCCATTCCCACTCGTTTGGCCAGCTGGCCAACCTTGCCGTTGCATAGCAGCAATTGTTGCTGCAGATAGGCCCGCTCGAACTGCTCGCGCGCCTCGCGCAGCGGCAGCGCCAGCAAATCCTGCTTCACCAGCGGCTCATCCACGGCGAGCTTCACCGCCAACTCGCGCTCGATTTCCTCGAGCCGTATCTCCTCGCCGACGCCGAGCACGAGCACTCTCTGCACCAGACTCTTGAGTTCGCCGACATTGCCGGGCCAGGGATAATTTCGCAGCCGGTTCTGCGCGGCCACGCTGAAGCGGCGCAACGGCAGGTGTTGATCGTCGACCAGCCGATCCACGTAATATCTCAATAAATCGGGCACGTCCTCGGCGTAATCGCGCAGCGGCGGCACCCGCAGCGTGATCACATTCAAGTGCGATACGAGGTCGCGGCGGAACGGCTCCGGCGAGGCACGCAATTCAAACGTGTCCTGCGCCGAACTGATCCAGCGGACATTCAGGGGCACGCGCTGCCGCCCGCCCACGCGGGTGTAGCCGTTCTGTTCAATGGCCCCCGCCAGCGCGCGCTGTGCTTCGCTGTTCAAGTCCTCGAGCCCATTCAAGTACAACGAGCCGCCGGCGGCTTGA
>CAYRAC010000248.1:0-6240 GCA_964422045.1 uncultured Steroidobacteraceae bacterium | reverse complement strand
GAAAACGCTTCGCCGCAGCCCGTTTAGTTTTCAACTTGGGCATGCTCGACTCCTAATTTTAGCCCTGTTCACAAGCGTCTTGCGACGCCGCTACAGGCGGGGACGGCGAACCTGTTACGGTCTGCCGCTCACTTCTTTTTGGGCCCGAACACCATGACCATCTGCTTGCCTTCCATCAACGGATTCTGTTCCACCACCGAATACGGGGCGAGATCCTCAGAAATCCGCGTCAGTAGACGCCGGCCTATGTCCTGGTGTACGAGCTCACGGCCGCGGTAACGCAACGTCACCTTGGCCTTATCACCCTCGGTCAGGAAGCGGATGATGCTACGCAGTTTGACCTGGTAGTCCGCCTCTTCCGTCCCGGGACGAAATTTCACTTCCTTAACTTGTATCTGCTTCTGCTTGCGCTTCGCGGCATGCGCTTTCTTGTTTTGTTCGAACAAGAACTTGCCGAAATCCATGACTCGCACCACCGGCGGCTCCGCCATCGGCGAGACCTCGACGAGGTCCAGAGTCTGCGAGACCGCCATTTGCAGCGCTTCGGCGCGCGTCATGACCCCTGCTTGGCTTCCATCCGCTGCGATCACGCGCACCGATGGTGCGGAGATCTCCTCATTGCGCCTAACCCGCTTCGACGTTGCGATACACGATCCTCCTAAACAGTGTGCCCGCGGCTCGCGACGTCATCGCGAAGGAAGGAATAGAGCTTCGACAGCTCCATGGTGCCTAGGTCTTCGCCAGCGCGCGTGCGTACGGACAGGGTGCGCCCCTCGACTTCCCGGTCGCCAGCGACCAAGAGGAAAGGGACACGCTTAATTGTGTGCTCGCGGATTTTAAAGCCTACTTTCTCATACCTCAAGTCCGTTTCTACCCGAAGCCCCTGATTTTTCAGGTTTTCCGTTACTTCCAGGCAATATTTGTCCTGCCGATCGGTAATTCCGAGCACCACCGCCTGCACCGGGGCCAGCCAAGTCGGCAATTTGCCGGCATGGTGTTCGATCAAAATCCCGATAAATCGCTCCAAAGAGCCGAACATGGCCCGGTGCAGCATGACTGGCACATGCTTTTGGCTGTCTTCGCCCACGTAGGCCGCGCCTAAGCGCCCGGGGAGATTGAAATCGACCTGCAGGGTGCCGCATTGCCAATCGCGCCCGATCGCGTCGCGCAGCACGAACTCGAGTTTGGGGCCATAAAATGCCCCTTCGCCCGGATTCAAGGTGGTTTCGATGCCGGCGGCCGCGGCCGCCTGGCGCAGCGCCGCTTCGGCCTGGTCCCAAATCAGATCGGACCCGACCCGCTTGGCCGGCCGGTCGGAGAACTTGATGCGCACGTCGTCGAAACCGAAATCGCGGTAGATGCTCAAGATCAACTCCGTGACCTTGACCGCCTCGGTGGTGATCTGCTCCGGGGTGCAAAATATATGCGCGTCGTCCTGCGTGAAGGCGCGGACCCGCATCAGGCCATGCAGGGCACCCGATGGTTCATAGCGGTGCACCTTGCCAAACTCGGCGAAACGCAGCGGCAACTCGCGATAGCTGCGCAGGCCCTGCCTGAACACCTGGATGTGCCCCGGACAGTTCATCGGCTTGAGCGCAAAGATGCGCTCGTCCGGCGTCTGCGTCATGTACATGTTCTCGCCAAACGTCTCGATGTGGCCGGATTTCACCCACAGCTCTCGATCCATGACCTCGGGGGTGTTGACTTCTTGGAAGCCCGCCGCCGTCTGCCGCTCGCGCATATAGGCGATCAGCTGCTGAAAGAGCGCCCATCCTTTCGGGTGCCAAAACACCGCACCGGGCGCCTCCTCCTGCAGGTGGAACAGATCGAGTTCCTTGCCGATGCGTCGATGATCGCGCTTCTCGGCCTCCTCCAACCGTGTCAGGTACTCCTTGAGTTGCTTCTCGTTGGCCCAGGCGGTGCCGTAGATCCGCTGCAACATTTCGTTGCGCGAATCGCCGCGCCAGTAGGCGCCCGCCACCTTCATCAGTTTGAAGGCCTTGAGCTTGCCGGTGCTGGGTACATGCGGTCCGCGGCACAGGTCTTCCCAATCGCCCTGCCCGTACAGGCTGATCGACTCGCCCGCCGGAATCGCGCCGATGATCTCCGCCTTGTAGTGCTCGCCGATTTTCCTAAAGTGCGCCACCGCTTCGTCGCGCGGCAGCACGCGTCGATGCACCTTCAAATCCTTGGCGGAGATCTCCGCCATGCGCTTCTCGATCGCCGCCAGATCCTCGGTCGAGAACGGCCGCTTATAGGCAAAATCGTAGTAGAAGCCGTCCTCGATGACGGGGCCTATTGTGACCTGGGCATCGGGAAACAACTCCTGGACCGCATTCGCCAAGAGGTGCGCGGTCGAGTGGCGGATGATTTCCAGGCCAGCGGCGTCTTTGTCGGTCACGATGCTCAAGCTTGCGTCGTGATCGATGAGCTTCGAGGTATCGACCAGCACGCCGTCGAGCTTGCCGGCGAGCGCCGCCTTGGCCAGACCGGGCCCGATGCTTGCAGCAACGTCCGCCACGGAAACCGCGCGATCAAAGCGTTTCTCGCTTCCGTCCGGAAGAGTAATTACAGGCATTGCGGCATCTTACCAAGGGACACACAAGGATGGTGCGCGCTAGTGGGATCGAACCACTGACCCCCACCATGTCAAGGTGATGCTCTACCGCTGAGCTAAGCGCGCTCGGAGGGCGCGAAAGATACCGGATTTCGCCCGAAAAATCACCCCTTAAGCATTGGACTCCACGGCAGTCGCCGCAACCACGCGCGGCAGGACCCGGGCGAGATAGCGGAATTGGATGTCGCCGATCGCCACCGCGTCGCCATCGCTCAAGAGGTGGCGCGACACCTTGCGGCCGTTCACCACCACGCCGTTGGTGCTATTGAGATCCTCGATGATGGCCTCCCGCGGTCCGACCAACACCATCGCATGGTGCCGGCTCACCGAGTTCGATTCGATCTGCAATTCGCAGCCGGCGGCACGGCCGATACGCGTGCGGCGCGACAACACGTGCGTCACCGGCCGGTCGCCATCGACTCGGATCAGCTCGGCCGAGAACTCGGGGCTGGCGCCGGTAATCGTGCTCGCGCCCATCGGCACCGCTCCCAGTCTTTCGATGCTGGTTTGAATGCGTCCGAGCACGTTGGCGTTGTTGCTTTCGCTGCGCTCCAAGCGGCGAATGAGGAATTCGCGCTCTTCCAGGGCACCGCGAGTTCGCTCCAACGTCGCAGAGAGTTTGCGATTCTCCTCTTCGGCGTGCGCGTGCGCAGCGCTCTTCGCGGCCAACTCCTCGGTGAGCCGCCTGACGTCGGCTTCGATTGATTCGATCGGTCGACGCGCCTCTTTCAAGTGCGCCATGAGCACGCCCATTTCCTGCTCATGCGTGTCGGCCTCGGCTTTCAAGCGCGTGATCTGCGCCGCCTGATCGTTCTTCAGCTGCGTCAGCTGCACCATTTGTTCGGCGTGGCGGCGCTTCGCGCCCTCCAGCAATTCGGCCACGCGTGCCGCCTCGCCGCCGGCATGCTCGCGCGCCGCGGTCAGGGCCTGCGCGTTGGCAGCCAATTCCGCCGTCAAGCGCTCCTTCTGCGCCTCGATGTCGGCGGTCAAGCGGGCTTTCTGAGATTCCATTTCAGCGGTCAAGCGGGCTTTCTCGGCCGCCAATTCAGCGCTCAAGCGGCTGGTCTCGCCCTTCAATGCATCGCTCAAGCGGGTGGTCTCGGCCTGCATGGCGGCCGTTTTCTCGGCCAGCTGCGACTCCAAATCGGCCACTTGGGCTTTCAAGCGATCGCGGTCCGCCTCGAGCGCGTTCAATCCCACGTGCGCCGCACCGACCTTGGCATCCATCTCGCGGAACATATTCAGATCGAAGCCGCGGCGCCAATCGCGCGAGCGCAGCATTTCGAGGAATGACACCGCCTTGGTCTTCTCCGCGCCCAATTCGGCTCGCGTCGCCTTGATCAGGGTCTCGCCGCGCTTCAACTGCGCCGTCAGCGCAGCCACCGTGCCGCGGGTCGAGTCGAGTTCGGTGGCAAGCGAGTTCGCCTGCCCGCGCGTTGCGCGCAGGTCCGCATCCAATTGCGTCGAGGTCTTCGAGGTGGCCTCGAGGATCGGCACAATCTTCGAATGCTCGGCTTGCAACGCCACGAGTTGCGCATCGCGCTCGCCGAGCGAATGCGCCGTCTCTTTGATCGTGGCATCGCGTGCCGCCAACGAATCGCGCAATGTGCGTGACTCGCTTTGGAAGCGATTCGCCTCGCGCAACGCCTCCTCGACGCGGGTGCGCGCTGCCTCCACGGCATTGGCCTTCTCGGTCACCGCCCGGTCCAAATCTTTGGTGCGGCCAACCTCCAACTCGAGCGCAGTCTTCATCGCGGCCAAATCCGCGGAGAGTGCATTGGCACGCGCCACCGAGGCCGATTCAGCTTCGCGCGCGCGCTCATAGGCGCGCGTCAGGGCTTCGTATTCCGCATTCTGCCGGGCGATGCGCTCCTCCACCGAGCGCACGCTTTCGGCGAGCGAAGGTAGGTCGACAGCGGAGACGCGCATGAATTCCGGCGGCGCGCTCGGCGCGGCGATGAGTCCTCCGGCGAGTTCCGCCGTATGGTCGAGCGAGGATGACGACAAGCCCAGGGTTTCGTCTTCCTGCTCGGGACCGAGCATGCTGGCATCGATTATTGGCAATCGATCCGTCCTGTCGAGGTCGAGATCCATGTCCGGAGAAGAAGTAAGTTCCTTTGCCATATTTGCCTCTTGCTAGCCCACTCGCGAATTGGGAACGCCAAACGCCGCTTGACGCAGTTGTTGAATCTGATCGCGCACGCGCGCGGCCTGCTCGAACTCGAGGTTACGAGCCAATTTCATCATCTCAGCTTCCAGTTTCTTGATGCGCTTGACCGCCTGTTCGGGGGCGAGCGCCGCAATATCGTCCTGCGAACCGTAACGCTCACGCTCTTGAACCGAGCGCGCGCCCTCCATCACATCGGCCACCGCTTTGACGATGGTGCGCGGCGTAATGCCGTGCTCGACATTGAATTCGATCTGCTTGTTGCGGCGCCGGTCGGTCTCGGCCACCGCACGCTCGATCGAGCCCGTTCTGACATCCGCGTACAGGATCGCTTTGCCTTGCAGATTGCGCGCGGCGCGGCCGATGGTCTGGATCAACGAGCCTTCCGATCGCAAAAACCCTTCCTTGTCGGCATCCAAGATGGCCACCAAGGACACTTCGGGCATGTCCAGGCCTTCGCGCAATAAATTGATGCCGACGATCACATCGAATTTACCCAAGCGCAGATCGCGGATGATTTCCGAGCGCTCGACGGTTTCGATGTCCGAATGCAGGTAGCGAACCTTGACTCCATGTTCGCTCAAGTACTCGGTCAAATCTTCCGCCATACGTTTGGTGAGCGTCGTGACCAGCACGCGTTCATTGGCCTGCGCGCGCAATCTTATCTCCGACAGCAGGTCATCGACCTGCGCACGCACCGGGCGGATCTCGACCGCCGGATCGGTGAGTCCGGTCGGCCGCACCACCTGCTCGATGACCTGTGCCGACACGCGTTTCTCGTAGTGTGACGGCGTCGCCGACACATAGATCGATTGCGGCGCCAGATGCTCGAACTCCTCGAAGCGCAGCGGCCGGTTGTCGAGCGCCGAGGGCAGACGGAAGCCGTACTCGACCAAGGTTTCCTTGCGCGAGCGATCGCCCTTGTACATCGCGCCCAGCTGCGGAATGGTTTGGTGGCTCTCGTCGATCACGAGCAATGCATCTTTTGGCAGGTAATCGAACAAACATGGCGGCGGTTCGCCCGCCATGCGCCCCGACAAATACCGCGAGTAGTTCTCGATGCCCGCGCAATATCCAACCTCGTGCATCATTTCGAGGTCGAACAGCGTGCGCTGCTGCAGCCGCTGAGCCTCGACCAGCTTGCCGGCAGCGTGCAATTCCTGGAGCCGCGTGCGCAGCTCGCCGCGGATCTCATCCACCGCCTGGTGTATTCGCTCGCGCGGCGTGACGTAGTGCGTCGACGGATAAATCGTCAGCCGCGGCACCTTGCGCAGCACCTCGCCGGTGAGCGGATCAAAATAACTCAGGTTGTCGATCTGGTCGTCGAACAGCTCGACGCGCACCGCCTCGCGTTCCGATTCCGCGGGGAAAATGTCGATGACGTCGCCGCGAACGCGATAAGTGCCTTGCTGCAAATCGATTTCATTGCGCGTGTACTGCATGTCGGCGAGACGTC
>CAYRAC010000247.1:0-6323 GCA_964422045.1 uncultured Steroidobacteraceae bacterium | reverse complement strand
GTCGCGCCGCCCCAGTTGCCGCCGGGCACCATGAAGGTCGACCCGTATCTCGGCACCCAGGAAGTCTATAAGCAACAAGTCGAGGCCACCGCGGTCTACAGCCGCTTCGATTACGGCGCCCACCCGATGCAAATCAAAGTGACTTACCAGGGCTGCGCCGAGGCAGGTCTCTGTTATCCGCCCATCACCAAAGTGCTGTTTCCCGAGCATTCGGCGTCCGCGCCCCCGCCTCCGGTGCAACCGTGGGAGGGTGTGGCGATTATCGGCGGCGCATTCGCCTTTTTGCTGGCCGGTCTCGTACTTCGCAAGGGGCGAAAGCTCGACGTGCCCGCCGCCACATGAAGCCAGGACTGCGTGCGATCGGCGCCGTTTTGCTGGTATTGGTCGGGATTTGGGCGGGAACGAGGTTCTACAAGTCGACCGGCGTGCCGGGTAACCGGGCGGTCCGGGTCCCGGCCGGCGAAGCGAGCCCCGCCAATCCCAGCGATTTGGCGCAAGCGACGGATGGTCAGCCGTCCGCCAATGTCCCCGATCGGCTGCCGCAATTCTCGCTTGAAGATCGCAGTGGCAAAGCGACTGCGATCTCCTCCTTCGAGGGCAAGTCCTTGATCATCAATTTCTGGGCCACCTGGTGCGCACCCTGCCGCCGCGAGATTCCCCTGCTCGAGACGCTCAACGCCGAATGGACCGGGCGCGGCGTCGATGTCGTCGGCATTGCAGTCGACCATCGCGACGAGGTGCTGAAGTTCGCCGAGCGGTTCAAGATCGCTTATCCGCTGCTCATCGGCGAACAAGACGCCCTGGACGCTGCCACGGCCTTCGGCATGGCCGCGCCGGTGTTCCCGTTCACGGTATTTACGGACCGCCGGGGCGAGGTGGTCACCCTGTTCGTCGGCGAATTGCACCGCCCCCAGGCCGAACTCATCTTGGCGCAGGTCGAGGGGTTGAACCAAAACAGAGTGGAGCTGCCCGCCGCCCGGCGTGCCATTGCCGACGGTTTGCAAGCGCTCAAGTCGACCTAGGTTAGCCGCCTTCCGGCGACGTTCGCCGCCGAAGCTTGCCATTTCACCCCAATTTCTGGTTATTATCGCGGACCTTTTCAACGCGACGGCGCCGAACAACACCTAAAACCTATCGATTCTGGAAGGGGTTCGCGGATGGATATTCGCAAGGTTAAGAAATTAATTGAGCTTCTAGAGGAGTCCGGCATCGCGGAACTCGAGATCTCCGAAGGTGAGGAATCGGTCCGCATCAGCCGGCATCCGCGCATGGCCAGCGTACAGAACCCGATGCCGGTCGGCGTCCCGGTGGTTCAGGCTGCGCCGGTCGCGGTCCCCGCGACACCCGCCACGGCGGCCGGCGAACACAAGCCGCGCAATGATGAGTACACGGTCACCTCGCCCATGGTGGGTACCTACTACTCCGCCGCATCGCCGGGCTCCAAGCCCTTCGTCGAAATCGGGACGGAAATCAAGGTCGGCCAGATCCTGTGCATCATCGAAGCGATGAAGATGATGAATCAAATCGAGTCCGACAAGGCGGGGCGGGTTACCGCGATGCTCGCCAAGAACGGCGAGCCGGTCGAGTTCGGCCAGCCGTTGTTCATCATTGAATAGTCGCGATGATTGAAAAAGTCGTCATCGCTAACCGCGGCGAGATCGCACTTCGCATCCTGCGCGCCTGCCGGGAGCTTGGTATCAAGACGGTCGCGGTGCACTCGACCGCCGACTTCAATACCAAGCACGTGCTGCTCGCGGACGAAACCGTTTGCATCGGTCCGCCGCAATCCAGCCAGTCCTACCTGAACATGCCCGCCATCATCAGCGCGGCTGAGGTAACCGACTCCGTGGCCATCCATCCGGGCTACGGATTTTTATCGGAGAACGCGGACTTCGCCGAACGGGTCGAGAAAAGTGGCTTCATCTTCGTCGGGCCGCGCGCCGAGACCATTCGCCTGATGGGCGATAAAGTGTCCGCAATCAAGGTCATGAAGGCCTCGGGCGTGCCCTGCGTGCCGGGCTCGGACGGACCGCTCGGCAACGATTCGGACGAGAACTTCCGAATTGCCAAAGACATCGGCTACCCGGTAATCATCAAGGCTTCCGGCGGCGGTGGCGGCCGCGGCATGCGAATGGTGCACACCGACGCCTCTTTGCTCAACGCCATCAGTGTCACCCAATCGGAAGCGCTCGCCGCATTCGGCAACTCCCAGGTCTACATGGAGAAATTCCTGGAGAAGCCGCGGCATATCGAGTTCCAGGTTCTAGCCGACAATTACGGCAATGTGGTGCACTTGGGCGAGCGCGACTGCTCGATGCAGCGGCGCCACCAGAAGGTGATCGAAGAGGCACCCGCCCCCGGCTTGTCGGCCAAGCAACGCAAGACCATGGGCGAGCGCTGCGCAAGAGCCTGCCGCGAAGTCGGGTATCGCAACGCGGGTACGCTCGAGTTCCTGTACCAGGACAACGAGTTCTACTTCATCGAAATGAATACGCGCATTCAGGTCGAGCATCCGGTCACCGAACTTGTCACCGGAATCGATATCGTCAAAGCGCAGCTGCTCATTGCCGCGGGTGAGCCGTTGCCTTACGGCCAGAACGACATTCAGATTCGCGGCCATGCAGTCGAGTGCCGGATCAACGCTGAGGACGCCAAGACCTTCGTGCCGTCACCCGGCCCGATCCGATTGTGGCATGCGCCCGGCGGCCCCGGCATCCGGGTCGACAGCCACATCTACACCGGATACAACGTGCCGCCGTTCTACGACTCCATGATCGGCAAGGTCATCGCCTTCGGCGACACTCGAGATACGGCGATCGCCCGCATGCGCAATGCATTGGCGGAAATGGTCGTCGAAGGCATCAAGACCAACATTCCTCTGCACCAAGAGATATTCAACCACTCCGCTTTTCGCCAGGGCGGAACCGATATTCACTATTTAGAGCGACGCTTGGGATTGAAGTGAAACCCTAGGGTCTTGCAGCGATGTCGTTCTACGAAATCGAATTTCCGCTCGCGACGTTGAGCGAAGGAATGGTCGAGGCCGCGCTGCTCGACATGGGCGCAAGTTCGATCACCCTGGTCGACGGCGGCGACCAACCGATACTCGAGCCCAGGCCCGGAGAAATGAGGCTCTGGGGCGACACCCGCATCCGCGCGTTGTTCGAGGAACCCCCAGGTCCGGACTGCTTGGACGCGGCCCGCCATCTCGAGCGGCTCGCCACCCTATTCGGGCCGCACATCACCGCGACCGCACGCGTGCACGCCGTGAAGAATCAGGACTGGGAACGGGTGTGGCTCACCGACTGGAAATCCATGCGCTTCGGCCGGCGGCTGTGGGTGTGCCCGACGCAGGCAGAAGCACCGGATGACGCGAACGCCGTCATCGTGCGGCTCGATCCCGGCCTGGCGTTCGGCACCGGCACGCATCCCACCACGGCACTGTGTCTACAGATATTGGATTCATTGCCGGTCGCGGGCCGCACCATCATCGACTTTGGCTGCGGTTCAGGCATTTTAGGAATTGCCGCTCTGAAACTCGGTGCGGCTCACGTGACGGCGGTGGATCTGGATCCCCAAGCGCTGATCGCGACGCGCGACAACGCCGAGCGCAACGGCGTCGCTCGGAACATCGAAGTACTGGGGGTGATTCCCGGGATCGAGCTCAGTTTGCAGCCGGCGCACTGCGTCATGGCAAACATTCTCGCCGGGCCGCTGATCGAATTGTCGCCGACACTTACCGCGGCCTGCGAGCCGGCGGGATACTTGCTGCTGTCCGGGCTGCTCAAGACGCAGGCCTATGCGGTAAAAGCCGCGTACGCCGCCGCTTTTGATATCGTGCGGGTGGTTGAGCGCGAAGATTGGTGTTGCATTTACGCTCGGAGAGGCGTCTAGCGTGTATACGCAGTGTTCAAAATGCGAGACGGTCTTCAAGTTGTCCGCGGAGGTGTTGCGCACGGCCGGCGGTCAGGTGCGCTGCGGAAGATGCGGCGAGGTGTTCAACGCCTTGGCGCGCCTCGCCGAAGATTCGAGCGCCTTCGCGATGACCGAGTCGCCGCTTGATCTCGAGGAACGCGCCGACAGCATTCTCGAGTCCGTGGCTACCTTGCAGGTAGCCCGGGAAGTCGCCAAGGACAACGAGGAGTTCGTCCCTCCGGGGGTCGAGATCGCGCGGCTCGAAGTACTCGATTGGCCCGAGGAAGACGCCGAGCAATCGAATATCACAGTGCAAGCGGACGTGCCTACGACGCCGCAGACACTGGAACCGGCGCCGGACGGCGGCTCCGCGCATGCGCCGGCCGTCGACGCGCCGCCCGGCCCCGGGACCGAGACTTCGACGGACGCCGACCCTGCCGCGGCTGTGGCGCAAACGACGCAAGAATTCGACGACCGCTCGCTCGAGTTCACATTACCGCCCGGCGAGCTGGATCGGATTTTTGTCGAGTCAAAAAAACGCGCGGCGAAGCCGCCGCTCGAGCCGATACTGCAGCCTGAAGCGCGTGTGCCGCCGAAGCCGCCACCGCCGCCCGACATGCGCGCCCGCCATCGCGTCGGCGGATTCGCGGTGCTCGAGAATGCGCGCCGCGACCCACAGCGCCGCAAATCCTGGTGGCTCGGCGCCGCGGCCGTGCTGGCGCTGTCGCTGTTGGCGCAGCTCGTGCATAAGAATCGCCAAGCAATCGCCCAGGGCCTCGGCCCCTTGAGCGTCGTGGTACGCGCCCTGTACGGGGCGGTGGGTGCCCCGTTGCCCGCGCCGGCGAATTTGTCAGCCTACCAACTGCGCCAATGGGGCGTCACCGGCGATCCGGACGCCAACGGCACGTTGCGGCTGCGCGCGAGCATTTTGAACACCGCGGCGCAGCTGCAACCTTATCCGTTACTGCGCGTGACGCTCGCCGATCGCTTCGGCAAGAGCATCGGCCGGCGCGAATTCGAACCCAGTGAATACGTGGGCAAGCCAACCGCGCGGCTGCTTGCGCCCGGCGAGCGCGTCGATGCGAGTTTGGCGATTCTCGATCCCGGCAAGAACGCGGAGGGTTTCGAAATCGATGTATGTCTGCGCGGCGTCGACAGAAAAATCACATGCGCAAACGATGTTGCGCCGCAAGCCAAGCGATGAAGATCGGTCCGTACGAATTGCCCTCGAGAGTGGTGCTGGCGCCGATGGCGGGAGTCACCGATCGTCCGTTTCGCATTCTGTGCCGGCGCTTTGGCGCAGGACTTGCTGCATCTGAAATGCTGAGCGCCGACGTGCGCCTGTGGCACACGCCGAAATCTCGGCGGCGCATGGATCACACTGGCGAGCCCAGCCCGCGCGTGGTGCAGATCGCCGGCTTCGATCCTCTGATGATGGCCGAAGCGGCGCGCCGCAACGTCGATGCCGGGGCGCAGATCATTGATATCAACATGGGTTGTCCCGCCAAGAAAGTTTGCAATCGCCTCGCGGGCTCCGCTTTGATGCAGGATGAGGAGTTGGTTGCACGAATTTTGCAAAGCGTGGTGCGTGCGGTCGACGTGCCGGTCACGCTCAAGACGCGCACCGGCTGGGATCGCGGGCACAAGAACGGTTTGCGCATTGCACTGATTGCGCAAGACAGCGGTATTCAAGCACTTGCAGTGCACGGACGCACGCGCACGGATCTTTATACAGGAATTGCCGAACATGAAACGGTCGCTGCGATCAAAGCCGCGGTAAGGATACCCGTGTTTGCGAACGGCGATGTCGATTCGCCGCAACTCGCTCGTCAAATCCTCGACGCCACCCGTTGCGACGGCATCATGATCGGCCGCGCGGCGCAAGGCCGGCCATGGATCTTCGACGAAGTCAATTTTTTCCTCGCGACCGGTGAATCGCGCGCCGCTCTGGCGTTGGAAAATGTCCGTGATATTATGCGCGCCCACCTCGAAGACCTGTACGCGTTCTACGGCGATGCAACCGGTGTTCGTGTGGCACGTAAACACTTGAGTTGGTATTTTAGACAGCATCCCGGACAAGACGCGCTGCGGAATCGTCTCGTGCTAATCGAGACGCCACAGGAGCAATTATCGACGCTGTTGGAACATTACGACACAGGCGTGCACCGCGCTGCATAAGCGCGCATTCGGATAACAAGACAATCGACGATTAATTGGGACTAAAGCCATGGTCGCAAAGAAAAAAACGAAAGCTCGCAGGGATATTTCGCCCGCGTTCAACGGACGCGATCTGAAGGTGAACGGCAAGGGCGTGCCCTTGCGCTCGCAGGCCGAAGAGGCGTTGCAGTGCTACTTCGAAACGCTCAACGGTCACAAGCCCGTGCATTTGTACGACCTCGTAATGCGCG
>CAYRAC010000246.1:0-6351 GCA_964422045.1 uncultured Steroidobacteraceae bacterium | reverse complement strand
CCCGCGAGTCGCGTGGTACGAGCGGCGCGATGAATGGTCGGCAAACGCCGGCTACGCGACCACCACCGTACATATCAAACTGATGCGCCCGCTCGATGGCTTGATTCACTACATTCTCGAACACGGCGCGCATCACGTGAACATGGGTATCCCGCTGTATCGCCTCAAAGAGGCTCAGGCGCGGCTCACCGCGACGCTCGACGAGCGGCTCAACTCCGAAGTGTTTACCTGGCGTTACTACTGGAATACCGTGCGGCGCTGCAAGCTGTACGACTTCGCGCAGCACGCCTGGATGGACTTCGACGGACGCGTCACCTCCGAGCCGCTGGTTCAGACTCGCTAGCGCTGCCGCGAGGCGCCGCTACGGATCTAGGTAGTCGATGTAAGTTCGTGCTGCCAATCCCAGCACGCGTGCCTCGATGTCGAAAACCGCGCGTATCAAGTCCGGCGTCAGCTTATCCATCGGGCCGTCGCATTCAACTCGACCGTGGCGCAAGGCAATGATTCGCGTCGCATAGCGCGCGGCCAAGGTCAGATCGTGCATGGAGGCGATGACGAGCCTGCCATCGGCCGCGAACGAGTGCAAACGGCGCATGGCGCGAAGCGCATGGCTGGGATCCAAGCCTGCAACCGGTTCATCGACGATGAGCACCGCGGGGTCGCTGACGAACGCTCGGGCCAGCATTGCGCGAGCCAGTTCGCCGCCCGAGAGCGACGTTGCGGGCTGTTCGCGCTGCGCCAACAGGTCACAGGTCTCCAACGCACATGTGATTTTTACCTGATCGTCGGCCGTGAACCCGCCGAATACCGGCAGCGTGGGCGTGAGGCCGAGCGCGACCAGGCGCTCTACCGAAATAGGCCACTCGCAGCGGGCGTTTTGCGGCAGGTAGGCGCGGGTTCGGGCCAGCATCGTACCCGACAACTGTGCGATCGATGTTCCGTTGAGTTCGATCCGCCCGGCGTCGGCGTGCAGCAGTCCCGCAAGCGTCGCAAGCAAGGTGGACTTACCGGCCCCGTTGGCACCGACGACCGCGATGAATTCGCCGGCATTCGCGCTCAAGGATACGCCCTGCACGATGCCGCGCGCGCCGCGCCTCACGACAAGATCCGAGGCAACCAAGGTCGTCACGGCGAGGTTCTTCGCAAACGGATCACCAGCCAAAAGAAGAACGGGGTTCCCAAAAGACTGGTGAACACGCCGAGCTTTATCTCAGGTCCGATGCGGATCAGTCGCGTCGCAATATCGGCGGACAGCAGCAGCAAAGCTCCCAACGCCGCCGCCGGCAGGAGAATGCGTCGGGGATGATGCCCGACCCACGGGCGAACCAGATGCGGAGCCACGAGTCCGATGAATCCGATTGCCCCGGTGACCGAGGTGGTCGCGCCGACCGCCAACGCAGTACCCAAAACAACCAAAACCCGCAGCTGCTGCAAATTTATTCCGAGGCTCTGCGCCTGTATCTCGCCCAATGACAGGGCGTCGAGGCCTCTGGACGTGTAAAGCAGCATCGCGCAGCCGACAATGACAAAGGGCAGCACCAGCAACACGCTATTCCAGCTTCGATCCGCCAACGAGCCCATGAGCCACGTCATGATCTCGTAAGCCGCATACGGGTTCGGCGCCAAATTCAAAGCGACGGCAATCAGTGCCGCCGCCAGCCCCGAGACGGCCGTTCCGGCCAGAATGAGCGCGAGCGTACCGCCGTTGCGACCCAAGGCGAATGTGAGCGCGCTCGCAGCGAGCGCGCCGACGAGACCCATGACCGGGCCCGCAATTTCGGTGAGCGAGGTCATCCCAAAATAAATTGCAATCACCGCGCCCAACGACGCGCCCGCCGAAACGCCCAATAGGCCGGGCTCGGCGAGAGGATTGCGGGTCAGGCCCTGCAGCACCGCACCCGACAATCCCAGCGTTGCGCCCACGAGGCACGCGAGCACGGCGCGCGGCAGCCGCAAATCCGTCACGATCAACGCCGCCAGACGCGGCGCGGGCAGAATGAGTTCATGGAGGATCTGCAGCGGGTCAAGCCACACGTGTCCCACCAACAGCGACACGATGAACGTTACGCCCAGCGCGCAAACGATCGCCGGCATCAGCCATGAGCCCTTCATTGCGCCGCTGCCGGATGCATTGCGGCGATCAACTTGGCTCTGAGCGCGACAGCGGCGTCCGCGCTTTCAGGAACGCCGCAGCTATACAGGACCTCCGGATATGACACACGCCGCCGCGCGTAAACCTTGAGGATGAGCGGATGCTGTTCTCCGTCGGTGCGCAGAACCGGCATGCCGTCGCTGTCCGCCCCGTATGCGAGCACATCGGGGCGCGCCAGCAGCAGCTCTTCGATGTCGAATGATCCGCTGAGAATGCCTTGCGTCGAGGAGGCTACATTTAGGCCGCCCGCCGCCGAAAGGATCGCATCGAATAACGTGCCCTTTCCGGGAACGGTACCCGCACCGTTCCAACTTGCCACGCGGATGACCGCGGCGGGCTTGCTTCGCGCCAGAGCGTCCAAAGTCGCATCCATCCCGGCAATCAGCGACTCGCCGCGGGCTTCCTCGTCGAGCGCATGCGCAACCATTCGCGTGACTACTCGGATCTCGGCGAAACTATTCGCCGGAGGCACTTCAAGCAGCGCAATCCCGGCTCTCCTCAGGAGCGAGCGGGTCGCGGGCGTGGTATAGGTTCCCGCCAACACCAGGTCGGGTTTCTGTTCGAGCACCTCCTCCGCAAGACCATGGTTGACCGCAACGTCAGCGGCCTGGGACCAACGATAAGCGTTGCTGCGCGATCGCGCATAATAAGTGACCGATGCGATCCGTCCGCTCGGCACAAGATCGAGCAACAACTCGTCGCTGCATAGATTGAGCGACATCACGTGCTGAGGCTTCGCGAGCGACTCAGCCGCGATGCTCGACAATGCGAGCGCCGCGGTCAAACCGACAATGCAGCGCCCGCGTTTCAGAGGCGTACCTTGATTCCGGCGAAGGCGCCGACACTCGGCTGCAGGAAGCCGTCCGGGTTTTCGTAGTGCCGATCCAACAAATTGTTGATGCGTCCATAGACGGCGAAGTTGCTGGTGAGATCGTAACTGGCTGCGAAGTTCACGGTCGTGTAGCCGGGCGCGGTCAAGCGCGGGATGGAGAAATCCCGGTTGCCATCGATCCAGGAACTGACCGACACGACGTTGGCATTGAGCGACAATCGGTCGGTTGCGCGCCATTCGGCGTTCAAGTCGAACTTGTGTTTCGGCCGGCGCAGCAGTTCCAAGTCGAGGATCTCATCCTTGGCCTGGGTATAAGTGTAGTCCAATCGGAGCGCCAGATCCTTCCGCGGTCGATAGGCAACGAAACTCTCGGCGCCTTCCGTTACGGCACGGCCGATGTTGGCGAACGAACTGAAGTCGGCGTTGTCTTCGATCAAATTCTTGATGTTATTGCGGAAGTACGTGGCGCCGAAGCGGACGTCATCCTGGCCGAGACTCTGCTCGAAACCCACATCGTAGCCGACGCTGCTCTCGGGCTTCAGATCCGGATTGGCGTAGAAATAGAAGTCAGGGAAATTTTGAAACATCTGCGACAGAGTCGGCGCCTTGAAGCCGGTGCCGACGCTCGCCTTGAACTTGGTTCCCGTGTCTGGAATGACGTACGCCGGCGCCACGCGATAGGTCACCTTGCCGCCGAACCGATCGTTATCATCGTAGCGCACGCTTATGGTGTTGAATAGCGAATCGGCGAAACTCGATTGCAATTCCGCATATCCGGAATCGATGGTGGTGCTCGCAGAGATCGGCACCGTCATCTCATCGCGCTGATGCTCCGCGCCCAGCACCAGCTTTTCATCGGCGGCGAGCCGAATGACTCCCTGCCAGTCGATCTTGACGCGCGCGCCGAAGAAATCGCTTTCCGGACCATCGGGTCCCGTCTCGAACGACTTGATGTTGCTGTATGCGACGCCGAGCGTCTGCTCGAGCGCATCCGCAAACGATTTGAGGTGAGCGGTGGCGCGTGCGTAATACTGATGGGTGTCGTTTTCGCTTTGCGTCGCGTCCGGGAAATCGACGGGAAAGTTGTCTTCGTTCTCTCCGGTGATCCGCAAGTGCGAGTTGGTGTAGCGCGCGACCAAGCCGAGATCGAAATCATCGGTCACATCGAAGCCGAGCTTGGTCGAGCCGGTGAGGTTGTCGAAATAGTCATCGTTGCGCCGCTCGCCGGGTGCGAGCAGATCCAACGGCGTTACCGGCGATTCGCCCGAGTGGTAATGCTCGATATTCGCCGCATAATGAAACCGGTCGAGCGAACCGCTAAGGCTCACGGTCTGGTTGAACGTATCGAACGAGCCGCCCTCGACGGCGGCGTTGAATTGCGCCGGTCCCGAGCCGCTCTTGGTGATCACGTTGATCACCCCGCCGATGGCGTCGGAGCCGTACAAGCCGCTTTGCGGACCGCGCAGGATCTCCACCTTTTGAATGTCCTGAGCGAGGAACTGGCCAAAATCGAACGTGCCGACCGGGCTGCTCGGATCGCTGACGTCGATGCCGTCGACCAGCACTTTGGTGTGATTGGAGTTCGTGCCGCGCATGAACACGGAGGTTTGGCCGCCCGGACCGCCCGCCTGCACGACGTTGAGCCCGGGCACTTCCTTCAATAAGTCGGGCAGCGTTTGAATTTGCCGGTCCGCGATCTGATCCGCCGTGACGACGGAAATGCTGCTGGCAACCTCGAGCTCCGGAGTGGGGATCCGAGTGGCGGTAACCACCACCGTATCCGGATCGTCTTCGAAGTCGGCGGCCGACGCAGCGATGTTCGCGAGAGGGATGGATGCGACTGAAAGCAGCAACAATTTGCGCACAAGGTACTCCTGGTTTGGACCAAGAGCCGGCACGCGAAGGCACACTCATGCTGAATATTATTTTCCAACTTCATGGCTCCGCGACGACGACTCCACAAGTCGTCGCGACGGTTTCCCCCGCAGCTATCAGCGCACCCCGGCCAATAACAGGACGACTGCGCGAGGCGGGTGTCCTGGCTCCCGGGTCTTGGCCTCCGGTCCGCCTTCCCAAGGCTTGATCGCCTCAGTGGATTCTTGGACCTTCGCTCGCCGGTTACAGTTGCGGGGGCAGCCGCGGTATTGCACCGCGTTCCGATTTAAGTCCCTTGCGGGAACCTTGCGCGAGCCGAGATCATACTCGTTATGGCGTCGGGGTCAATTCTTCAGCTGCTTGGCGTGGTGGCGCAAGTGTTCCGCCATGAAGGTTTGCATGAAGTAGTAACCGTGATCGTAGCCCGGCTGCATGCGCAAAGTGAGCACTTGGCCGGACTTGGCGGCGGCCGCCGAGAATTTTTCGGGCAATAGCTGTTCGACGAGAAATTGATCGGCGGTGCCTTGATCGATGAGTATCGGACCGGGAAAGGGCTTGCGCGCGACCAGCTCACTGGCATCGTATTGCGCCCAGGCCTGCGGGTCCGGTCCCAGATAATTGCTGAATGCCTTCTTCCCCCAAGGACATTGCATCGGCGCCGCAATCGGCGCAAACGCGGACACCGATTTGTAGCGGTCGGGATTCTTGAGCGCGCATATCAGAGCACCGTGGCCGCCCATGGAATGACCGAAGATTCCGCTGGCGCCGGCCTCAACCGGGAGATTGGCGCCGATGACTTGCGGCAGTTCGCGCGTGACGTAGCTGTACATGCGATAGTACTGCGACCAGGGAGCGACGGTGGCATCGACGTAGAACCCCGCGGAATAACCGAAATCCCAGCTATCCGCATCGCCCGGCAGGCGCGGCTCGCGCGGACTCGTGTCCGGCGCGATCAGCATCAATCCCAACTCCGCGGCCGTCTGCTGCGCGTGAGCTTTGATGGGAAAGGTTTCCTCGGTGCAGGTAAGCCCCGACAAGTAGTACAGCACCGGTACCTTAGCGGAACGCGCCTGCGGCGGCAGATAGGCGGAGAATTTCATCGGCCCGCGGATCTCGTTCGAGTCGTGCTTGTAGAAGCGCTGCACGCCGCCGAAGCAGCCGTGTTCCGAAACCAACGTCAAGGCGCCCATCAGTACACCACCACGCTGCGAATCGATTCGCCGGAATGCATCAAGTCGAAGGCTTTGTTGATATCGGTGAGCGGCATTTTGTGAGTGATGAGATCGTCGATGTTGATCTTGCCGTCCATGTACCAATCGACGATCTTCGGCACGTCGGTGCGCCCGCGTGCACCGCCGAACGCGGTTCCTTTCCAGACGCGCCCGGTCACGAGTTGAAACGGCCGGGTGCTGATCTCCTTGCCGGCGCCGGCGACGCCGACCACCACCGACACGCCCCAGCCGCGATGGCAGCACTCGAGCGCCTGGCGCAT
>CAYRAC010000245.1:0-6353 GCA_964422045.1 uncultured Steroidobacteraceae bacterium | reverse complement strand
ACAAATTCTCGACCTATGCGACATGGTGGATCCGCCAGGCCATTACGCGCTCCATTGCCGACCAGGCGCGCACCATTCGCATTCCGGTGCACATGATCGAAACCATCAATAAGCTGAATCGCATCTCGCGCCAGATGCTGCAAGAGATGGGCCGTGAACCCACGCCGGAAGAATTGGCGGTGCGCATGGAGATGCCGGAAGACAAGGTGCGCAAAGTCCTGAAAATCGCCAAAGAGCCGATTTCCATGGAGACGCCGATCGGCGATGATGAGGATTCGCACTTGGGCGATTTCATCGAAGATACGTCCGTGTCCTCGCCGATCGACTCGGCCACCACCGAATCGCTGCGTGAAACCACGCACTCGGTTTTGGCGCAGTTGACGCCGCGCGAAGCAAAGGTTCTGCGGATGCGCTTCGGCATCGACATGAACACGGATCACACGCTCGAGGAAGTGGGTAAGCAGTTCGACGTAACCCGCGAACGCATACGGCAGATCGAGGCCAAGGCGCTGCGTAAGTTGCGTCACCCCAGCCGCAGCGAGCAGCTGCGCAGCTTCTTGATGGACGACTAAGGTCCGGCGGCGATTTCCACCGTCAGATGCCGCTCACTACTGAGTGAATTCGCGACCAGGCAGATATTCTCCGCCTTCTCGAGCAGTCTCTTGGCACGCTCGACATCCGCACCCGCGGCAACATGTAATTTGGCGTGGGTGGTAAAGCGCGTGAAGCGCATCTTGCCATCGATACGGTCCAGCGTGCCTTCGGTGCGCGACTCGAGGCTCAGCCACGCATACTTCGACGACGCCGCAATTGCCCGAAAACTCAAGGCGAAGCAATCGGCGACGGCTGCGGTCAAGAGCCCCTCGGGCGACCATTGATTGCCCGGACCGTCGAACTCCTTGGGCGGCGCCGATTCGATGATCCTGACACCGTCCATCGATAGCGGTACATCGCCGTCCGGGCGCACCGTGGCATGGACGGCATAGCGATGAGGAAAGGGGTGCATTGGCTACTCCGAGGATTCAATAAATGGCCGGAATCATGCGCTTGGTGCGCCTCATGTAATCCCGGTACCGATCGCCAAAAGCCCGCAGCAGCGCGGCTTCCTCGACTTGCATGCGCCGCAGGAATACCAGGAGGACGGGCACGACTATCAGCACAAGCGATGCCCAGTTGCCCAAGCACAGCGCTAGTCCGAGGAACGCCATTAAAGCACCTGAGTAGGAAGGATGCCGCACAAACCGATACGGTCCGGTGTCGATGAGACGGTGGTCCGACGCGATGGCGACGTTGACCGTAAAGAAACGTCCCAGGTAAATGATCGAATACCAGCGCAGCGCCAATCCGAGCACGAATGAGCCGATTCCCACTATGCGCAGTGCCGCAAAGTCCCCCATGCCGGCCGCCGGATAGCGCTGCGCGCAGCTGAAGGCCAGGGTGACGCTCGCGGAAATCACGATCCATATCAAGCCCAAGGAGCCCTGGTCTTGGACGCTCGAATCGGCCTTCTTGGCGCGCCTACCGACAGCCAGCCCCGCCTCCGACAGCACATAGATCAGTGCGAGCACCGCCGCGACCGCGAGATTCATCCGAATAACTTAAGTTCGGGACTGTCTTCTTGAAGTCTGATCATGCGTTCGAACTTCAGACCGATTCGCTCGAGTACCGCGATGGAACCCACGTTGTCGGGCGAGGTAATGGCGACGATACGCTGCAATCCCAGTACTTGGCGCGCATGCGCCAACACAGCCGACGCGGATTCGACGGCGAATCCCCGCAGAAAATATCTCGACAAGAACGCAAACCCCAGGTCAACGTCCTCGAGGCCGTCGCGTTTGACCAGACCGCAAATCCCCACCGGCGTGCCGTCTAGCAAGCACGTCGCATACAGTCCGAAGCCGCGCCGGTCATAACTGTCACGCGGTCCCTTCTGGATGTATTGACGCGCGTCGTCGAGGCTTCTCACGCCCTTGTCGCCGATGAAACGCAGAAATGACGGCTGATTGAGCAGCTCCAAAATGAACTCGGCGTCGTGCAGCCCGAGCTGGCGCAGCACCAGCCGTTCGGTCTGGATGACGTTCATAGGGGAGGCCGCGCCGTGTACTGCGGGCGCGCTATTCATTCGGCGGCTCGGCGCGCTCGGCCTCCAAGGTGCGGAGCATTGCGGCCACTGCGCGCGCCTGTGGGTCGGCGGCGCTGCCGAGACCCTGTGCCACGCCCAGCCGGTTTGCTTGCGGGTGATTCTGGCTGAGCTTCCATTTGCCGGCCAAACTGACAATGGACAATTCGAAGCCGACGATCTGAGACAGCATTTTTTCGATATAGGGCGGCGGTGCGTCCTCGATCTTCCACGGCTGCGGCCGCGGCCCCTCGTGCGCGTTCGTCAAACGCGACACCAGTGCTCGCAGCCACTGCGCATCCTGTACGAATTGCAAGGTGCCGCGAGCATGCACGACCGCATAATCCCACGTCGGCACGACTTCGCCGGTCGCAATCTTCGACGGATAAAAGGACGGCGAAATATAGGCTTGCGGCCCCTGAAAGATGGCGAGCGCTTCGGACTCGGGCGGGTAGTCACGCCACAACGGATTCGCGCGCGCGATGTGGCCTCGGATCAAACCGTTCGGTGCCGGCTCGGACAGAGTTTCGACTGGGATGTGGTTTGCGACCAGCCCTGATCCGCATGCCACGACCAGCGTCGCCAACGGGTGCGCGCGCATCATCGGGTGCAGCACGTGGGCGCGGGATTCGTTGAAATGTGCAGGCAGGTACAATGTCAATCCCTCATAAAAGCCTTGACCGTCTCACGCGTCCTATCGTGTACTGCCACGATAGTTTAACGGGCGGCGGAGTCAATTGAATATCGTGTTGTCGTGGACCCAGGCATGGCCGCGAGTCGCACTGTGCTGCGCGCTGGCCGCGTCGGCGCAGATCGCGCCTGCAGAGGGTGTGAGCGCCTACCTGCCGCTCAATCTTGAACCGGAGATGGAACGCCAAGTCGAACGAGTGCTGATTCTCGCCGACGAACCCATTCTCAAGCGGCCGTTTGCAGTGGGCCTGGTGCTTGACGCCTTGCCGCAAGCCTGCCTGGTCGACAAACCGTTGTGCGCCAGGGTCAAGCGATATCTGGAGCGCTATTCACGCGACTATGCAGTCACCCACGCGAGTGCCACCGGTGCGCTTACGCACGATAAAGACGCAGGCGTCGTGCCCAATGCTCACGGTATGCCGGTGGATAGCTCCTGGGAGTTATCGGCACAGGGCTTCGTGCAACCGAACGACTACCTCCTGTTGAGCGGCGGCGCAATCGCCTACCAAGGCCGCACCTCGGCCAGCGGCTCGATGTTGAGTTTCGGCACCCATTGGGCGCAACTCGACATAGGCTACCGCGACCACTGGTTCTCTCCCGCCACCGACAGCAGCATGCTGATCAGCACCGAGGCGCCGACCATGCCGTCGGTAACCCTGTCGAACTATGAACCGCTCACCCGGCTCGGTTTTCAATATGAATTCTTCGCGGCGCGCATGTCGCGCTCCGACCGCATCGAGTACCTGGGCCAGGAGGGCAGCGGCAACCCGCACTTGTTCGGAGCGCAGCTTTCCATCGAGCCCTTCAGCGGCTGGTCGTTCGGTCTCAATAGGCTGCTTCAATACGGCGGCGCCGACGGCTTGCCGGCTGGCGTGAGTTTTTTGTTGCGGGATTTTTTCAAGCCGAGCGGGCTGTCGCAAAGCCAGGGCAACCAACAAGCGTCCTATGTCAGCCGCTTCATCTTTCCGGGTAAAAGCCAATTCGCCGTGTATTTCCAATACGCCGGTGAGGACAACTCCAACGGCGGCAGCTACTTGCTCGGCAACGCGGCGCTCACCGCCGGCATCGACGTTCCGCGGCTCGCACGCTACTTCGATGCGACATTCGAGGTTTCCGAGTGGCAAAACCTCTGGTATGTACACAATATTTTCCTGGACGGAATGAGCAACGATGGGCTCGTCCTCGGCAACTGGGGAGCCGACCAGCGCAACTTCGGTGACGGCGTCGGCGCGCGCAGCGAAATGTTGCGTGTCGGTTGGGAGCCGCGCTTCGGCGGCTATCTGCAGGCACGGATACGCACGCTCGCGAACCAAGGTTACTACGGCGGCGATCTGCGCGAATATTCTGCGGCGATTCCCCCCTTTCCCTACCATCGCTACCTGGATCTGACGCTGACCTACTCGCGGCCTTGGAAGGACCTGACCGTCGGCGGCGAGGTATTCGGCGGCCGCGACATCTACGGCAAGTCGTTCTCGCGATTGTCGGGATTTGTGCGTTATGGCGGCGATGATCGGACTCGGGATGACGGGCCGCTCGACGACGATTCCGACAGCGCCGCTCCCGAGAACCACGCTGCAGAACGATTCGTCGACGCCGGATTCAACGTCAATCGGGTGCGCACAGATTTGGAGCCGGGCATCCCCATCACCACGAGCAAATGGGCCTTCGACCCCCACGTCGGGCTGGGCGCCCGCCGCGCCGTGTCTGCCAACAACGATTTGGGCGTGCGGGTCGAATTGGACGAAGTCGAGGGTCATTCGCTCATCGGCGTGCGACCCGTCGACTATCGCTACCGCTTCACCGATTATCTCGCGGTCGGTGTTTTCTGGGGCGTGGCGCGCTACAACCTCGCGACGCCCGCCTATTCCGAATACTTCGGCATTGGCGCCCTGTGGCGCAACGTCTTGCCGAAATGGGATTTAGGATTCGACTTCCGCCATGCGCAAAACATCGCGCGCGATCATGTGTTGGCAAGCGATCCGCAAGGCGTGCGGCCCGAAAGCTTCTACAAGATCGACACCGCACTCCTGTACTTGTCGCGCCGCTTCTGATCAGGGATCGGCTTTGGCTGCCGGCACGGCGCACAGCTGCGAGCGAATCAGGAAGCGCATGTTGAGAGGCGCTTCGAGCGAAAAACTGGCGCCCCGGCCGGGGACGACATCGACCGTCCAACGCGTATGGGCCCAGAGTTTGAACTGCTCGCGGTCCATCCAGAATTCGCAGCCGGCAATCTCCCCGACTTTCTCATCGACTCCGCCCAATTTGAACTCGCCGACTTGAAAGCACATCGGTGCGCTGCCGTCACAACAGCCGCCCGACTGGTGAAACATCAGCGGGCCGTGAGTTTTCTTCAGCTGCTCGATCAACTTGCGAGCCGCGTCGGTGACGCTGACGCGGCCTGGATCCATCGCGACGACCGTGCTCAAGAGCAACTCCTCGATCTTAAGTTCACATTGCGGGCGGATCCGCAAGCAGATCCGCCCGCCGCTGCACGCGCCGACGCCGGCGCTAGAAGAAGCCTAACGCCTTTTCGCTGTAGCTCACCAGCACGTTCTTCGTCTGCTGATAGTGATCCAGCATCATCTTGTGCGTCTCGCGCCCGATGCCGGATTTCTTGTAGCCGCCGAACGCCGCGTGCGCGGGGTACGCATGGTAGCAATTGGTCCAAACGCGGCCCGCCTTGATGCCCCGGCCGAATCGATAGGCGGTGTTAAGATCGCGGGTCCAGATGCCGGAACCCAGCCCATACAGGGTGTCGTTGGCGATCTCGAGGGCCTGCTCCGGCGTATCGAAAACCGTGACCGACACCACGGGCCCGAAGATCTCCTCTTGGAACACGCGCATCTTGTTGTGCCCCTCGAAAATCGTCGGCTTGATGTAATACCCGCCGGCGAGGTCACCCGGCAATTTGTTGGCCTCGCCGCCGGTGAGAACTTTGGCGCCTTCCTTTCTGCCGATGTCGATATACGACAATATCTTCTCGTACTGGTCGTTCGAGGCCTGCGCGCCGATTTGCGTGCTCATCTCATACGGATCGCCTTGGCGGATGCTCTGCACTCTTTTCACGGCGCGTTCCATGAAGCGCTCGTAGATCGATTTCTGTACCAAGGCCCGCGACGGGCAGGTGCAGACCTCACCTTGATTGAGGGCAAACATCGCGAAACCCTCCAAAGCCTTGTCCACAAACGCGTCGTCCTCGCGCATCACGTCCGCGAAGAAAATGTTCGGCGACTTGCCGCCGAGTTCGAGCGTGACCGGAATGATGTTCTCGGAGGCGTACTGCATGATCAGGCGCCCCGTCGTGGTCTCTCCGGTGAACGCAATCTTGGCGATACGCGGACTCGATGCGAGCGGCTTGCCGGCCTCGAGGCCGAAGCCATTGACGATGTTGAGCACGCCCGGCGGCAGGATGTCTTGCACGAGCTCGGCAAAGACCAGCAACGACATCGGTGTCTGTTCGGCGGGTTTGATGACCACGCAATTGCCCGCGGCGAGCGCCGGGGCAAGCTTCCATGCCGCCATCAATATCGGGAAATTCCACGGA
>CAYRAC010000244.1:4811-6357 GCA_964422045.1 uncultured Steroidobacteraceae bacterium | reverse complement strand
TGGTATCGCCCACCAGCCGTCCGTGCACGTAGACATGTCCTTTGCCCAACGCCCCACCGACGCCGAGACCACCCTCGCCGACCGTCGGGAACACTGCATACGCGTAGCTCCTGTGGAAGAACGTTGCGCTCTCGCCGGCTTTTCGGAACAAGTCGATCGTATCGCCATACTTGCCGGCGTACGCCGTGCCTGCCATCAGCACAAGTGCGGAGGCGGAAAGCAAGGCCAGTCTGAATTTGCTCTGCATATGAATCTCTAATCCTGCCAATGGGCCTTGAGCATCGACTATCCGGCTCGGCCGCGGCAGTGGCGGATGCCCACTTTTCGAGTAGGCGTTTGCCTATAGCAATTCAGCGCCGGATCATGGTGTCCATCAAATGCTCGATCGCGACATCGAAATCCGTGCAGCGGCCGGTATGTACGGGCGAGGTCTGCACCATGGTGCTGCGTGGCGCGACCAGCCAATGAAATCGTTCGCGCGCCGACAGTTTGCCGAGATCGCCCGCCGCGGACCCGCCCGCGCATACCGCCGGAATGCTCGCCAGGGTGCTGCGCACCAGCTCCAAGTCCACTGCGGCGTGCAGCGCAAGCAGCGCACCCTCATCGAGCTCGATGCTCGACAGCAAAATCCGCTCGATATCACAGGACAGGATAATGCCGGCGTTGACGAACTCGCCGCGCTCCACGCGCGGTACTACGCGCACTATCGCATAGTCATAGGTGCGAAGATCGGGCACGGATCGCCTCCTCGACAAATACATCGGACGCTTGCAGTCTGGAAACGAAGAAATCGAGGTAGGCCGCGCGCACCGATTCTCGGGTCGCAAACCCCGGATCCTCCTCGAGCCAGAGACTCGGAATCGACTCGACCAGGTTTTCGAGTCGCTCCACCGTCAACACCGTTTGCATCCGGCTGGCGACCTCGGCCAGCATGCTCGCATGCTTCAGCAATACGTGATCCTTGATCAAGGCGAAGGGATTGCTTGCGGGTCGATCGCTCCGGGTCCATGCGTGGTGAAAATAAAGTGCCGCGCCGTGATCGATCAGCCAGAGCCGTCGGTGCCACATCAGCATGTTGACGTTGCGCACCGTGCGGTCCACGTTGCATACATAGGCGTCGAACCAGACGATGGTCGACGCGAGCTGCGCATCGGGCTCGTAGACCAACGGATCAAAGGTAATCGATCCCGGCAGGTAGTCCAACGCGATGTTCAAGCCGGCGCTGGCGCCGATGAGGCTGCGGATTTCCGAATCCGGTTCAGTGCGCGCGAGCTCCGCGGGCAGCTCGACGAAAACGATTTCGGGTACCGCAAGTCCTAGGTAACGGCCGATTTCCCCGGCCAGAAGTTCGGCAATCAGCGCTTTGACGCCCTGCCCCGCGCCGCGGAACTTGAGGACATAGAGTCCGTCATCGTCGGCCTCAATGATGGCGGGGAGCGAGCCCCCTTCGCGCAGCGGTGTGACGTAGCGCCGGGCAGCAACGGTTCTCAATGTCATCCGGCAAGCTTACCCGGTCAACGCCCTGTTCGGCGGGCACGCTTTCCAC
>CAYRAC010000244.1:0-4801 GCA_964422045.1 uncultured Steroidobacteraceae bacterium | reverse complement strand
GCACATCGAGCAGTTGATTCAAATCGAGCTCGGCGCCGGGGATCGCGACCGTGCCGTGACCGTTATTATTTTTCTTCCGGCGGGCGATGCTCACGTTCGCAGCCATGAATCATTCTCCCCGCAAACAACCACGTGCAGACGGGCACGCTTTCCACCGCAAATTTTCTGTCACGGACGCTGAATTGTCCATTACGATTCGGCGTCAAGACGTTGTAATACTTACAAAAATGCCGTGCTTATAACCGTCGGGAAGTTCCATATACGTTCTCGCTATTCGACGCGCGCCGCGCCTCGGCCTAGCGTGTCGCGGTCACGATCCATTCATGCGGAGTTATCATGGCGCAACTCGCCGAAGCCTCTACTCGACTGCGGGTGCGCCACTCCGCGTGGAAGGAACTATCCCGCAATGAAGACTGGTGGGCGGTCTGGATCGGCCTTGCGCTCGTGGCCATCGCGGTGGGGCTGTTCGCCGACGGCAGCAGCATCAAATGGATTGCCGCCGCCCCGCAAAAATGGAGTCATCTGTCCGACGCGGCCGCGCAACTGCGATCGCACGGCGTGCAGTACGCGGCGCTATTCGTGCTATGGGCGGTGGCTTTAGGGATCGGCGCCGCGGCCCTTGGAATCAAGTTGACCCGCTTCCTACCGGCGTTCGCCGTTCTGTATGTGGGCTCCGCGGCCATTTATTTCCTCGGCCTGTGGGATCAAGCGGCGCACTACAATCTGGAGCCGCCACTGGTGGCACTGGGATTGGGGTTGCTGATTGCCAATACCCTGGGCGTGCCGAAGTGGCTTACGCCCGCGCTGCGCGTCGAGTTTTACATAAAGACGGGCATCGTATTGCTCGGAGCCGGCTTGCCGCTCACCTTGATCGCGTGGGGAGGTCCGGTGGCCATCCTGCAAGCGGCAATCGTTTCGCTCGTCACCTTCGGCGTGATCTATTTCAGCGCCGTCCGCTTGGGGTTGGACCGGCGTCTGGCCGCGACCTTGGGCACCGGCGGCGCGGTGCGCGGCGTGGCCGGCGCCATCGCCATCGGCGGCGCCGTGGGCGCCAAACGAGAGGACGTCTCCACGGCGATATCCTTGGTCGTCGTCTGGGCTATCGTGATGATTTTCGCATTGCCGTTGGCGGCGCGCGCCTTGCACTTGTCGACGGGCGTCGCCGGCGCCTGGATCGGCACGTCGGAATTTGCGGATGCGGCGGGACTTGCGGCCGCGCAGACATACGGCGGTTACGCGGGCAACATTCCAGGCATCGCCGGCACTGCGGACACGGCGGTCGCCGCATTCACGCTCATGAAAGTCATCGGCCGCGATGTGTGGATCGGCGTGTGGGCCTTCGTGCTGTCGCTGATCGCAACCACCCGTTGGGAGCGAACCGGCGTGCACAGCCGCGCGGACGCCGGCGAGATCTGGCGCCGATTTCCGAAGTTCGTGCTCGGATTCTTGATCGCCTCGGCGGTGATCACCTTGGTGTCCAAGGGCTTTGACTACGCCACCTATAAGAAAGAGGTGGTGCCGAGTCTGGTCGCACCGCTGCAGACGTTTCGAACCTGGGCGTTCACCTTTGCGTTTCTAAGCATCGGGCTCACCACCAAATTGCGAGAATTTGCCGCAGTCGGCGCGCGGCCTTTCTACGCTTTCACTTTGGGCGTGCTGGTCAATGTCGTGCTCGGTTACGTTCTCTCGACCCAGGTGTTCGCCAATTTCTGGAGTCATCTCGGCCAATGAATTCGGTGCGCCCCAATCAGTGCACAGATTGTCGCTATTTCAACAGCCGCCCCGTCGATCTCGAAGCAGCGCTGCCGGGATTGTCCAGCTTGAGTTCGGCGTACGCGGCCGTGCGCGCCGCCGACGGCCTTTGCGCCATGCACGATCGCTACGTCGCGGCCACGAGCGCGTGCGCCCTCATAGCGCTTGGACCTGCACCAGGCAATCATAGAACGTCGGCGCGCGTCCCATATCGGTGAGTGTATCGCTGCTCGTGAGTTCGTTGGCATTCTTGCCGTCGCGGGCCAGCTTACGCCACCAGACCGACAATCCGACCACCACCCCGCGGCGCGCGCGATCGGTGACGCGCGCCCGCAGCTCGACACTGCCTCGATCGTTGAACACGCGCACGTACTGACCGGGGCTCACGCCGCGTTGCGCGGCATCCTCGGGGTGAATGTCGAGCCACGGTTCACCCTCGCCGGCACGCAGGCTCTGCACGTTGACGAACGAACTATTGAGGAAGTTGCGCGCGGGCGGCGAAATCATCGCAAGCGGAAAGCGGATCGCGGCCGCACTGCGCGTGTCTTCCTGAGGCTCGATATAGTCGGGCAGCGGATCGAGGCCAAGCGCCTGCGCGCGCGGTGAAAAGAACTCAACCTTGCCCGACGGCGTGTCGAAGCCGCCGTCGGCAAATCGTGCAACCGCCGCAGGCGGCCCGACGCGTTGCCAACCCGCCGCGCGCACCGCGTCGAAGTCCCAGCCCTTCGCGACCGCCGCCTGCGCAATGCGCTCGTCCGAATCGCTGAAGCAGGGCTCGGTGAAACCCATGGCCTTGGCGAGCAGGCGAAAGATTTCCGAGTTCGGCTTCGCTGCGCCGAGCGGCGCAATCGCCGGATTATTGGCCATCATGTAGTAGTGGCCGTAGGGCTTGATCACATCCAGATGCTCCAACTGCGTGGTGGCGGGCAGGAGGATATCGGCGTAATCGGCCGTGTCGGTTTGAAAATGCTCGAGGACCACGGTGAACAGATCGTCGCGCGCGAAGCCTCGCGTCACGCGGCCGGAGTCGGGGGCCACAGCCACTGGATTGGAGTTGTACACGATCAGCGCCTTGATCGGCGGCTGCGTATCGAGCAGTGCATGACCGATGGTCGACATGTTGATGGTGCGCGGCGTGCGCCCGGCGAGAAGATCGGGCCGCTCGAGGGCGGCCCGATCGATGTTGAAATTGCCTCCGGTCGACAGAAAGATGCCGCCCGCGGCATCGCGAAACGCACCCGTGAGCGCCGGCAAACAAGCGACGTTGCGCATCGCCATACCGCCGCCGCGGACGCGCTGCATGCCGTAGTTGGCGCGGATCAACGCCGGCCGAGCCGTGCCATACAAGCTCGCCAGCGATTCGATTTCCTGAGGTGTAATGCCGCAAATGGACGCGACCCGGGCGCAGTCGTACCGACTCACCCGTTCGCGCAGCGCCTCGAACCCTTGCGTATGACGTTCCACGTAGTCGTGATCGATGAGATCATCGCGAATCAAGACGTGCATGAGGCCCAAGGCAAGCGCCGAATCGGTGCCCGGCAACAACGCGATGTGCGTGTGGCACTTTTCCGCGGTCAGCGAGCGGTACGGATCGATCGCGACCAGGGTAGCGCCGCGGCGCTTGGCCTCCTGAGCGCGCGCCCAGAAATGCACGCTCGAGGTAATCGCGTTCGAACCCCAAAATATGATCAGTTTCGCGTCTTGCGCCAATTCCATGTCGACCCCGATGCGGCTGCCGAGAGTGATCTCGTGGCCGGCGGTCCCGGCCGAGGCGCAGATCGTGCGGTCGAGGAGACTGGCACCGAGCTTGTGGAAGAATCGCATGGACATCGATTCGCCTTGCACCAAGCCCATGGTGCCCGCGTAGCTGTAGGGTAGAATTTGTTCGGGATTAGCGGCCGCGAGCGGCGTAAGTTGGTCGACGATGGCAGCGATCGCGGCGTCCCAGCTCATCGCCTCGAAGCGCCCCTCGCCCTTCTTGCCGATGCGCCGCATGGGGTGCAGCAGCCGATCGGGATGGTAGGTACGCTCGGTGTAGCGCGCCACTTTGGTACACAGCACACCCGCCGTGGGTCCGTGTTGCGCGGAACCCGTCACTTTGATCGCTACGCCGTCCTTGACGTGCACGTCGAGCCCGCAGGTGTCCGGACAATCGTGCGGGCAAGCGCCCTTGACCCGAGTTACCGCAGATAGCGGGGTGGCCGCCATTACGCTGCGTAGCCTGTCTCGAGAATGCGATCCATGAATTTTTCGCACTGTGCCAATTGTTCGAGCGCGACGAATTCGTTGGGCCGATGGGCTTGCGCGATGTCACCGGGCCCGCAAATGACCGCCGGCACTCCCATCTTCTGGAATAGGCCCGCTTCGGTTCCGTACGACACCTTTCCTACCGCGGTGTTTCTCGATAGTTGCTTCGCCCACTGCACGATCGCGTCGCTCTCGGAGGCGGCAAGCCCCACGGTTTGACTCACCCAATCCAGATCGATGCCCGATTCGCGATCCACCGCATGCATCTCGCCGCTCAGGCGCTGCGCCTGGGCGAGAATCTCCTGGTACAGCGCCTCGGGCGAAGTCTGCGGCAAGGTGCGCATGTCGAATTGAAAAACGCATTCTTTGGGGATCACATTGGCGGCTATTCCGCCGTGGATCACTCCCGTCGACAAGGTCGAATAGGGCACCGTAAATCCATAGTCGCGGATCTCGCTCTGCGCCAGGCGGTCGGCAATCTGGCGAATGAATACCACCAGGCGCGCGGCGTATTCGATGGCGTTGACGCCGTGGGTCACATAACTTGAATGCGCCTCCCGGCCGCGCACCGTGCAGCGGAAGCGATGCGTTCCCTTGTGCGCGATGATGGGCTGCATCGAGGTCGGTTCGCCCACCACGCATCCGGCCGGCCGAATTCCCTGCTCCTCCAAATCGCGAATCAAGCCGCGCACACCCAGGCAGCCCACCTCTTCGTCATAGCTCAGCGCGTAATGGAGCGGCGCATCCAGCCGCCCGGCATTCAGGGCCTCGACGAACCTGGGCGCCTGGCTGAGCGCGACGC
>CAYRAC010000243.1:0-6364 GCA_964422045.1 uncultured Steroidobacteraceae bacterium | reverse complement strand
GGCAGCCCGCTCGCCGGGGCGCCCCCCTTTCAGGGCAACATCCGCGCACGTTACGAATTCGGCTTCAACGGTTATGCGCCATTCGCTCAGATCGACGCGGTGCATCAGTCACATTCCCTCGCTACGACCGATCAGCTCGCGCTTGACCTGCAAGGCAACTCCATTGCTTATGATCTGCCCGCTTTCACTACGTATGATGCGGCGCTCGGTGTTGGAAAGGACGGGTGGCTCGTGCAAGGCTACGCAGAGAACCTCACGGACACACGGGCGCAACTGTATGCAAACTACTGGCAGTGGTACAAAGCCGTCACTGTGAATCGTCCCCGAACCATCGGATTGCGGTTCAGCCGTACGTTCGGCGGAAAGTAGCCGAGGCTTCAACGTCGTTCACACACACACAACATTTTACCAGACGCGGGTCAACATCCAGGTGAGGGCGGCGCTCGCCGCGACGAAGCAGCCGACGCCGGCGAAGGCGCGCACCCTGAATCGCCGCGCGAGCGATTCGCCATCGGAGGCGGCCAGCAGAAAGGCACGGCCGTCGCCGGGCTCGGTGAGAACGTTCACGGCGGGCCGAGGCATCTCGGCCGCCTGAGTCATGACCTGCTGACGGGCGGCCGCCCTGGCCCGCTCCCACTCGGCATGGCTCAAGGTGCCGTCGTGGTTGGTGTCGAAGCGCGCGAGCAGCGCGGGCTGGTCGTTTTTCCATTCGCGCAGCAGGTTGGTCATCGCAGTCTCGGTGTCGATTGCAGCGGCGCCGCCGACGCTGCGAAAGTCGCCGATCGCGTACACATCCTGGTTAAGCGGCAGGCGATGTTCGATGTAGCGGTAATCGCCGCGCGCGAACGCGTTTTTGAGCCGACCTAAGAGACCGCCGGGGTTGGGAGGGGGAGGCCCGCGCGGCCATTCCTCCGGTCCGTACCAGACATTGGTGACGCCGGGAAACACTTCGGCGCCGCGCGGATCGACCAGGCATTGGCCGGTGCCGTCATCGAGCACGAACGGCACCTCGCTGGTGTCGCTCACAGGATGCTGACCGCGGCTGTTGCGGCGCCGTTGCTCGACCCGGTAGCGCCACCAGAGGCAGGGAATGCCGGACAAAGGACCCCTGTTTTTGACATCGGGCGGCAGGATTCCGCGGCCGCCCAATTCCACATAGCCCTGCGAACGCGCGAGGTCGGCGTGTCTTCGATCACCCGGTTCTTGCGCCAGGATCGGAACGTGAACCAAAACGAATACACCGCGGCGACGGCGAGGCCGGCGATGTACAGCCAGTACGTCAATTGGTCGTCGGACATGGCCTGACTATGCCGACACGGGAACCTAGGCGGTGAACAGCGCGCCCACGGGGACGTCGCGTTTTTCCTCGGCGTCGAACTCGAGCAGATGCGCGGGCTTGAAGCCGCAGCGTTGCGCAATCAGAGTGTCCGGATAGACCATCACCCGGATGTTGTTGAGATTGACCTGGTCGTTGTAGAGCTCGCGGCGGTCGGCAATCGCTTCTTCCAGCGCGCTGATGCGTGTCTGCAGGCGCTTGAAGTTTTCGTCGCTCTTCAACTGCGGGTACTTCTCGGCCACTGCGAACAGGCGGCCGATGCCGACGCGCAGCTGTTGCTCGGCGGCGCCGACGGCGGCGACGTTGCCCGAAGAGCTTGCTTGACTGACCGAGGCGCGCGCCCGCATCACCTTCTCGAGCGTTTCCTGCTCGAACTGCATGTAGCTCTTGCAGGTGTCGACGAGCTTCGGCAGCTCATCATGACGCTGTTTCAAGAGCACGTCGATGTTCGCCCAGGCAACCTTGACGTGCTCACGCAGGCTGACCAGTCCGTTGTAGATCCCCACGAAGTAGACGATCGACGCCAGCGCCAACGCCAATAGTACGACCAGAACGATCACGACAGCACCTCATTCGCGGGTCAACCGTGTTCGCAGTATATCAATGGGGTTTGCTGGGCCTGCCGAACGGAGTTCACAGAGCGTAATAACTCACGGCGCCTTCGCATCTTCGGGCTTCAATTCATCGACCGTTAGTTCGTTCTTGATCAATTGGCCGTCCTTCATCACGAATCGAACCCGCTGCAGCTCGCTAATGTCCGCGATTGGATCTCCCGCAACGGCGATGAGATCGGCAAATTTTCCGGGTTCGATGGCGCCGACGCGATCCTGCCAACCCAGCATCTCTGCGGCGTTCACCGTGACCGCACGAATAATGTCGATCGCCGGCAGGCCCGCCTTGCCCAAGGCGGAGAACATCAGTGCCGATGCCTGGCCGCGCGTTTTTCCCGGATAGAACCAGCACATGTCCGATCCAGCCGCAAACCTCACCCCCGATTTCAATATGCGCTCGACCCGCGCCACCGCCCGCTGCCGGGCTCGCTCATCGCCCGTGGCAAGATCGGTTCGAAGGTTCGGAGACATCACGATACTCGCGTCGTGGAGCTTCGAATCAAAGCCGTCATACCACGTCGGTGTCAAGTCCAAAAAGATTCCTTTGCTGCGCATCATCTTTAGTTGCAGGTCAGTCGCAAAGTTGCCATGTTCGATCGAGTCTACGCCCGCATCAATTGCGGTCTGAATGCTCGCCGTGTCGATCGCGTGGATGGCAACGCGCAAATGCTGCCGGTGAGCCTCATCGACGACGGCCGTCACTTCCGCTTGCGTAAAGTCTTCGCCGATCGTCATTTTAATGATGTCAACGTTGTAGAAGAGATTCGCACGTACAGCCTGGCGCGCTGAGTCGGCGCCGCTTATTTGCAGGAACTCCTGTTGAACGATGGCGTCGGCAAGTGCCGGATTGAGATTGCGCATGTAGGAACCTTGGGTGGCCAGTTTGCGTCCGGAGGCGATAATTCTCGGTCCGACGACGCGCCCCGCGTTGATGGCATCGCGCAACACAATGTCGCCATCGATGCCGGAGTGTCCGAGATTGCGCACGGTCGTGAAACCACTTTCCAAGTCCTCGCGGGCCAGCTGCGCGCCGCGCAATATGCGCTCGCCCGGCGACATCCCAGCGATTGCCAGCAGCAGCCCGGATGAAAACTCGCCGTTATAGCGGCGCGCACCCTCTTCCTCGGTGGGCAGCGTGACATCGAGCAGAAGGTGGCTATGGCTGTCGATCAGCCCGGGCAACAGCGTCGCGCCGCGCAGATCGATCGTCGTGGTGCCGGCCGGCGCATGCGCTTGTACCAGGGATGGCGAACCGACCTCCGTGATCTTGCCATTTTCGATGAGCACCGCGACGGGCGACAGCACACTTCCGGTCTTGGGATCGAGCAGGCGGCTGGCTTTGACAAGCGTTGCGGCGGCAGTCGATTCGGCGGCGAGCGGCCCAGCAAGAAGCAAAGTCAGGAAAAGAGCGACGCGCGTCTTCAGCAAGTGGAGGCGGGGCTGGAATTGCGTTCTCATTGGCGGGGGGCGTCGAGTTTCTTGAGAATCTGCTCGACGCTGTGCCGAATTCGGCCACGCCGCGGCTCGGTGTCCGACCATGATGACGCCGGTGCCAAATGAGAATTGAGGAGAGCCAAAGCTTTCTCGGCATGCGCTCGCGCCAACGCTCTCTGTCCGTCCGCCAGATACGCATCGGCAAGATTGGCGTTGGCATCTGCCGAGTCCGGGTAGGAGAGCAGATTGAGCTTAAAGATCTCAACGGCCAGCCTGGTGTCTCCCACTCGCAAATGATCGCTGCCAATGATGTCCAGCGTCACTTCCGGAAATAGGACTGCCCTTGGATCATTCTGACTGGCCAGCATCACCTGCTGCCTGACTTGCGCGACTCCGCCCGGCAGTTCTATTTGTTTGAGAATCGACGCGGATGCCAAGGTGTCCACGGGCGCGTGCCCGGGCGATTTGATCAAGGTAGTGACAAACCAATCGACAATGATCCCGGGAAGCTCTGGATGAACGTTAAACAGATCCGTGCCGTGGCTGCTGGTGGCCGGGACGGTGCCGATGTCGAAGGGTTCGTACCATATCCAAGGAGCCTCCTTCGCCGCGGAGTAGTGCAGCAATTTCTTGTATGGGCTGGATGAGCTGATGTACAGCCACTCCATCGCTTCAACCGTTGGCGGGTATTCGTCGTTGTCGTCTACCACGAATAAACCCGGCAGCTGCGATGCCTGCCGCAAGAATTGGAGGTTCGGTTCGAAAGTCTCTCCGGAAAGCAGCGCGAGAGATTTCACCTGCGTAGAGTGTCGCCGCGCCGCCTGCACTGCATTGTCGACGCCCAACGCCCCAGCTCCTGCGATGCCAACCACGTTGCGATTGACGCCTGCCTGCGAAATCAGATACTGAAAAGCTGCATCGATGTCATCCGGCCGGCCCTGCCATTCTTTGTCTACTTCGGCGTCGGTCAACTTCGTGTAAGGCTTCCCGCCGCTCTCCCCAAACCCACGCATATCGAGCGCCAATGCATGGATTCCGGCGGCTGCCAGCTGCTGAGCGAGTTCATCCCACGACTTGCGCTGCCGGTTCACTTGATGCAGGAGCAATACGGCGGGACCTGGCCTGGTTGCCGCAAAGTACGTCGCTTTCAACACGATTCCGTCAGCTGCCTTCACGTCCACCGCACGTGCCGTCGGCGTGGCGTCATGCGCTGCCGATGCGACCGGGGGAAAGACCGAAACAGCGATCAGCGCAAACGCAATGGATAACGCCGTCGCTGATCGTCGCGCAGGACCCGACTTCCGTCGCAGCGCAGGGGTTTCGCTATACTTCGTGCGCAGACGTTGTGCCGCCAGTGCGCTCGCCCCGTGGCGGCGCTCAATGTTGGTGAAACCAGGGTGCGGAGAATCCATGGGCGTACTGTCGGTTCGGGCGCATGTTTTAGTCCTTAATAGGCCTGAATCAGACCTTAAATGTTCTGAAACCCTCAACAACGGACCGACACCCGATCTATGACACGGCCAATCAGGTTCGGTCGTGCGGAGATTCGCCCCGCCGAACGTCAGCTCCTCGTCGATGGCCGCCCAGCCCCGATCGGTGCCCGAGCTTTTGATGTGTTGAATTTGCTGATCACGCACCGCGAACGCGTTGTCGGCAAAGAGGAGTTGCTCGAGGCGGTGTGGCCTGGCCTGGTGGTCGAGGAAAACAACCTTCAGGTCCAGATTAGCACCCTGAGGAAGATTCTCGGCACTGACACCATCAGCACGATCACGGGACTGGGTTACCAATTCACCGCGGTTGTGGATGGCGATTCGTGGAGCCCACCGCAGGTTCCATATACTCCATTTGATCGTGCGGCGGCCGCCCCTGCCTTGTATGCGAGCCGTCATAGAAAGGCGCTCGCCGTTGCCATTGCCATTCTCGCAATCGGCGCAATGATTGTGTGGATCTTCAGAGCGAGACCAGAAGCTGCGGCGGTGGCTCCCCTTCGTGTTCCGACGGCGCCGCTGCACTCGGTCGCAGTTTTGCCGTTCGCCAACATGAGCGGCGATCCCAGTCAAGACTATTTTTCGGACGGCTTGTCCGAGGAGCTGCTCGATTCACTGTCTAGCATTCCCGACCTGCATGTGGCGGCCCGCACCTCGTCATTCACGTTCAGGGGCAAGGGCGCCATGATTCCCGATATTGGTCGTAAGCTGAATGTGGGTGCAGTGTTGGAGGGCAGCGTACGCAAGGATGGGCAGCACATGCGCATCAATGTCCAGCTGGTTGACGTCGCAAGCGGATACGACTTGTGGTCCCATTCCTACGATCGCGATATCACAAACGTTCTGGCCTTGCAGACAGAGATTGCCGCCGCCGTCACCCGAGCTCTGCAAGCCACGTTGCTGCCCAACGCAAGTGCGGCGATCGAGCTTGGGGGCACACAGAATGCGCAAGCCTTTGAGTCCTACCTGCAGGGTGAGACATTGGAGGGCCGGATCGATAAGGAGGCGGTATTGACTCGAATTGCTGCCTATGAAGAGGCGATTCGCCAGGACCCAAATTTCGCAAAGGCTTACGTCGGTGAGGCCGCGGCACTCGATCTTTTCGGCGGCAGCATCGCGGCGAGTCCGACGGTTCACGAGTATTACCAGCGTGCTCGCACGGCGGCCGAGAAGGCGCTTGTATTGGCGCCGGACTTGGGCCGAGGACATTCGGTTCTAGCTCAAATTCTGCTGTTTGGCTATTTTGACTTTGCCCAATCCCTGGCGGAAAACGATCGCGCTTTGGCGCTGTCGCCGGGCGACACGTTTGTCCTGCGGCGATCGGTGCGCCCGCTCGCTCTCCTGGGTCGCGCCGAGACCGCTGTATCGAATGCACAGCGCGCCGTGGCCCTGGATCCTATCAATGGTTTGTCATACATGGCGCTTGGCTTCGCGCGTTATTATGCTCGCCAGTATCCACAGGCGATTGAGGCATTTAGTCGCGCGTCGAGCATCAA
>CAYRAC010000242.1:0-6371 GCA_964422045.1 uncultured Steroidobacteraceae bacterium | reverse complement strand
ATCCAGAATGGCACCCCGCGCCATCACGGAATAAGGTAGCGGCGCCTGGTCGAGATAAACACTGACTGCCGGACTTATGCCTACGGACGTGTCGTAGAAGCCGATTCCGCGGATGGTATAAACCGGCGTCCCGTAAGAAGATTGTTGGTATGTGAAGCCGGGCACCAGCTTGCTCAACTGACTTGTGTCCGTCACACCGGCATTGATCAGCTGATCGCGGGTCACGGCCGTGATGGAGATCGGGACGTCTTGAATATTTTCACTACGCTTTTGTGCCGTAACGATAATTTCGGCAATTACCGCTTGTCCCGAGTCGTCTTCCGCCATTGCCACCGTGCCAACCACAGGCATCATCAGCGCTGACAATGCCACGAATCTGGAAGTTGCTTTGCCCACTATCCCCCCTGTTCAGGTGTCTTGTTATCGGCGTTCACTCGAATGACATCGACGGCCAGAAGTCGTGCCGCTTACGTCAATGCGCATATTCAAACTCCCAGCTTTTTTACGCTCTACGGCGGTTGTTTGAAGGCGTTTCTTGCGATACGTGGTATCTGCCAGTCAAACATCCGTGGCCGGGGGCATTAGTTCCCGAAATGGCGACCGAACACGGCGGCAGGACGGCTTGCTGCGTGCAGAGAAAATAACTCTCGAAGTTATCTGTGTTGCCTCTGGTGTGTGGGTCACCTGAGGAGAAATCAGCGCTTCGAGGACGCCGAAGTCGTCTTTTTCGAGCGCTTGGCAACGACTTCGCTCCGCGTAAAGAACGCCCGCTGCATCTTCGGTATGCATTCTGTCGTGGGTCGCCATCGGAACTACCTCACTGTCAAAAATAGCGGCACATGAATGTTCGAATCGCATCTTGATGACACGGCTGTCTAAACAATCCAAAGCGTGAGCCATTCGGCAACCATGGCGGGTTTGGAGTTGCCCTCAATCTCCACAGTCACCTCGAGAAGCGTCCGCCAGTGATCCGGGTTTTGCTCCTCAATTTCAGCCAGAACGAAGTGTGCGCGAATTCGGCAACCCGTCATGACGGGAGACACAAACCTTACCCGGTTGAAGCCGCAATTGATTCCGACCTTTACATCTTTCAACGGCGGTACGGCATCGGCATAAAACGCGGACAGCAAGGAAAGAACGAGAAATCCATGCGCGACGGTGCCGCCGAAAAGGGTGTCACGAGCTCTTTCGGGATCAACATGAATAAATTGTCGGTCGTGCGTAACCTCGGCAAACTGGTCGACCATGGCCTGGTCAACCAGAGTCCATGCGGATTGGCCAACCACTTGACCACGCATCAGCCGAAATTCGTCGATCGAGAGAAACCGACCGGTTGTCTGCGTGTTTCCGCGGTCTTTTTGGTCGCGGACATTCATGTGCCTGATGCCATCCTCGAGATCGCTTGATCCACCAACGCTTTCTTCAGTACCTTGCCAATAGTGGATCGCGGAAGTGCAGGTACAAAATGGTACGCTGACGGCCGCTGAGTCTTACTGATGCGCTGCTCCATGAACTGCGTGATCTCGGTCTGCGACAGAGTCATGCCCTCACGCAGTGCCACGAAAGCGACGGGTGTCTCGCCCCAACGTTCCGAAGGTATGCCGACGACGGCCGCTTCGAGAATTGCCGGATGGGCCTCCAAGACCGACTCGATATCACTCGGGTACACGTTGAAGCCGCCCGAGATAATGAGGTCTTTCTTTCGATCAACGATGGTCAGAAACCCGTCGGCATCGAACCGACCGATGTCGCCCATACGGATATACCTGAGGCCGCCGGGACTGAACCATTCTGCTTGCGCAGTTCTAGCGGGATCGTTGTGATACCGTTCCATCATCGCCCCTGACCGCCCGACGACTTCGCCTGCTTCTCCAGGGCTGCACTCGGCGTCGTCGTCTTTGATCAGCCTGATGTCGTGTCCGGGATAAGGAAGGCCAACCGTGCCGAGCTTGTCTGGGCGGTCGTGTGCCTCGAGAACGCAGAGGCCGCCGCCTTCGGTTGCTCCATATAGCTCGACAAGCCCTCCGGGCCATCGATCCAACACGGTAGCTTTCAATCCGGCCGAAAAAGGCGCGGAGGCGGCGAACTTCATGACGAACCGTGAGAGGTCAAAAGCGTCAAAGTCGGAAACATCCATGATTCGACGATATTGCACCGGAACCAGCATCGCGTGGGTGACGCGGTATTGCTGAGCCAGTCCGAGAAACTCCCGCGCTTCAAATTTGCGGAGAAGCACTACACAGCCGCCGCACGCCAGGGAGGGAAACAGCGCTGCAAGGGTGGTGTTCGAGTAGAGCGGTGTCGATAGAAGGGTTACGGTTGACGTATCGAATTGGTAGGCACGAAGCATCTTTATCTGGCGCCAGCGCATCAGATGGCTTTGCACTATGCCTTTCGGTGCACCTGTCGTGCCTGACGAATAAATTATATTGAAAGGATCGTCTGGCAGGATCGACGTAGCGTTCGTCTCTGTGGTCTCGACGAGCCAAGCTGAGAAGCCGGTTTCTATCCCATCTCCCAAATCGACGTAACGAAGCCCGAGCCGTGGCAGTACGTCGGCAAAGTTTGCCGCTGCGGAGCTGTCCAAAAACAGGTACTCCGCTTCGCAATCTTCGATCATGCGCATCAGCTGCGCAGAAGTTAAAGACGGCGAAAGCGGACACACCACGATATTTGCGCTAATAGCCCCGAGCATGGCCGCAATATAGTTGGCGCTGTTGCCTGCGCACATGGCCATCGACCTGCCTGGCGGCACCCCGTCACGCCGGAATGACGCCGCTACGCGACGGACCAAGTCACTCAATGTCGCGTAATCAACCGTGTTTCCCTCATCATAGATCGCCGGTGCGCCGGGCCTTTCGAGCGCGTGAGCGTGTATCAGCTTTCCAAGGTCCACGAAATCCTGCTCGAGTAGCTCGCCAGTATTCATGTCTCTTCCTCGAGCGAGGCTTGGCGCCGGCTCAGCCGGCGAGATCTGTGTCAAATTTCCCATCGACCAAGACGAATGCGACACGAGACACTTTTTTACTGCGGTTAGACCAGGCGTGGTTGGTTCCGACCTGTATTACGATATCGCCGGCTCTCAGGAGAGTTTCGCAGTCGTCAAGTACGAGGAAGATTTCACCGTCAAGGACGATTCCATAGTCAACGGTCTGCGTACGGTGCATCATCGGATGCGCACCACTTTTGTTGCCGCTATAAGCAGCGCGCCCTCCGACCTTCTCGAATTCAGCCAACGTGGCCTCGCGGTCCGTCGCATGAATGCCGACCGACTCTGGTTCAAAGTCACAAACTCGTATGCGGGTTCCATTGGGAGGCGGAGGCAAAACGGTGCCGTTTTCGAGCGGCTCCTCAGCATGCCGTTCAATCAACACGGGGGTACTTCGAGTATTCCAATATTCTCGTGCCCTCAGCGCATGATGTGCCATATAGGTCTCGCGTTTCGGAGGGCCATCCGAAATGATAAGAGACCGGCCCTCAGCGTTATGTCCGGTGACAACACGGCGGGGCTGATATGACTCCATCGGGTTCTCCATCGGCATCGTTGAATTGGAAAAGAGCTTCTCGCATTTTCGATGCATCGAATCGCGTTTGGACAGATGGATGGCATCGCCAAGCCGGATAGTGGCGTGGGTCGGCGGTATTCAGCGCTAAAGTGCCGTTCAGGCCATCGAATATCGGTCATGGAGATGGCTCCTATCCGTCAAAAAGTTTCCAGTATTTTCGCGGATAGTCATAACTATCAGCCTAGGCACCTTCGGCTCAGTGAAGCAGGTTCGATATGGAGTTCCACGATCTGATCGTGCTGGTGTGCGGAAACGCGAATGGATTAGGTCCCATGATCGCCGACAGCACGCTGCGGCGGGGAGCACGTACGGTCATCTTGGTTGAAGAGAGGGCCTCAGCCGCACGTGCTCGCCAGCGCGGAGACGGCCAGCTGATTTGCATATCGCACGATGCTCTCGACGGGGTCCGAAACTCCGTCGACAGCATACGACAGTCTGGAAGGATCGATGTATTGATCAATTTGGTCTCGATTGCCGAGCACGGTGCTTCTTTTGGTTCAAGTGAGGAGTCGGATGGGCCGCAGCTCGAGGTAGCATGTGAATCGGTGGTAAGCAGAACATGTCGGATCGTTGATGCGACCCGCGACCTTTTACAGAAGAGCCGACCCTGCGGCGCGATTGTCAATGTGGGTTGGTTGGCAGCATCCGCGGGAGCAGCAATGTCACCCGCGGCAGCGGCGGCACTCGACTGTCTGAAGGCACTGACTCAAGCGCTTGCGAAAGAGCTGGCGCCAAATGTCAGGGTGAATGCCGTCCTGTCAGAAGAGGTAGCTGAGTGGCCGATCTCTCCTCTTGAAGAAGCACGCGTGGGCCCAGCCCTCTTCCTTGCCTCGCCGGCAGCCAGGCACATGACAGGCTCAGTACTCATCGCCAATGCAGGCCGCCGGTTGGGTTTCGCCGCTTTTTCCAGACCGAATGAGGCGAGGGAGCGCGCGAACGCTCGATAGTCTCCATCGCTCAAGAGGTTTGACACGAGAAGGCTGCGCCTTGCTTAGGGGCTGGCTGCCTGAGGGACGCGAAAATTCAATCACATGATCGAAAGTAAGATATGGAAAACACACCTCGGATAGGATTAGCAACGTTTTGTCGCGTTGATGGAGAAGACCCATTTCCTGGACTCTGTATCGATCGCCAGGTCTGGCCACTCTCGGTAGTTCCGGGTCTTGAGGCAATCGGTGGCCTGGATTTGTTTGGTGTGTTCGATCGTTGGGGCGAATGTCAGTCAAGGATCGGGGCTTTTGGTCGATCGGTCCCGCCATCGCTGATACGACAAGCTATTCCACTCTCGGAGCTGGCACTTCGACTGCCGTTCAGGCCACGCCAAATAGTTTGTGCGGCCGCCAATTATCGTCGTCACGTAATCGACATGATGACGAATCACGAAGTGGGTAGTGAGGCCGGCCTCGATTCAGCGCAACGTCGCCAACTCGCGACGAAGATCATGGATCACCGTGCTGCCCATGGCCAGCCCTATGCTTTTGTCAAGCCGGTTTCATCACTCCTCGCTCCGAACGAGAGCCTGGCCTTGCCCCCCGACAGTGCAGAGGTTGATTGGGAGCTCGAGCTCGCCGCCATCATAGGCCGCAAGTGTTTTCGTGCCTCGCGCGAAACGGCTTTGAGCTATGTGGCCGGTTACGCGATCGCTAACGATATCAGTGCGCGGGACCAACTTAACCGTCGCGATATTCCAGGCATCGGCCTCGATTTCGTCGCGGGGAAAGGAGCTCCGGGCTTTTTCCCGTTGGGTCCATTCATCGTTCCATCCGCTTTCGTGGAAGATCCGCAAAAGCTAATGCTCGAATTGAGGGTCAATGGGGAGGTCATGCAGAACGACAACACGGCAGATATGATTTTCCCGGTGGCCTCGTTGATCGAATTCATTTCCACCCAAATGGTCCTGTTGCCCGGCGATGTGATAAGTACCGGGTCTCCTGCCGGCAACGCGAGTCACCATAATAATCGTTACCTTCGGGCAGGCGATGTGGTTGAAGGGCGAATTGAGGGATTGGGTCTGCAACGGTTTTCATGCGTCGCTGAAACAATCGAACCGGACGCGGTTTTGCGTCGGCCATTCATCGCGATGACCAATATGGGCGACAGATGAACGACGCCGGCGCCTCGCTGAACGTGCCGACACATCGTTGCAGCGCGCATAAGCCTGTTCCAGCGGGGACCCGAATCAAACGCTCACCGTGGCGCACGATCGATGTGCACTGTCATGTCTTTAGTCCATCCGTTGCGACAGTGACCGCCAATCTCCCCGGGACTGCTGAGCGAAAAGCACGGGATCTGCAGGAAATCGGCGAGGCATCAAACAAGGTGAATGCCGCACTGATAGGAACCTTGGCTCCGAAGTTGGTCTCAATGGAAAGTCGCCTTACGGACATGGATGCAATGGGCGTCGATATCCAGTTGATCAGCCCTTCCCCAACCCAATATTGTTATTGGCTCGATCGCGAGATCGCACCAAGTATAGTCAACTCGCTGAATGACGATATCGCCAAGCTCTGCGCCGCAGTCCCGGACCGCTTCCTCGGGCTGGGCACCATTGCCATGCAGTATCCGGAACTGGCGGCGGATCAATTGGAAGATCTGGTGCTACGGCGCGGGTTCAAAGGCGTACAAATCTCGTCTCTGGTGAACGGGCTGGATATTGCGGACGCTTTCTTTTTGCCGTTCTGGAAGATGGCAGATGAGCTGAAGGCAGTCGTTTTCATACATCCCTGGGGTACGACGCTGGGAACCCGGCTATCGAATCATTACCTGATGAACACCATCGGACAGCCTTTCGAAACTACAGTGTGT
>CAYRAC010000241.1:0-6381 GCA_964422045.1 uncultured Steroidobacteraceae bacterium | reverse complement strand
GGTGTCCTGCCCCTCGAGCAGCGACCAGTCGAGCCACTCCGGCTGTGCGGCGGACATGGTGTAGCTGCGAACCGCCGGCTCGGCGCCGCGCGCCAATACTTTCCAGGCCATGTGTTTCAGCGGTACGCCGGGCTCGTAGGCGCGCAAGCCGGCAAAGTCGTCGTCGCCGCGAACATCGGAGCGCGCTGCCACGCTGCCCGCGCCGGCCGCAGGCGGCAAAGTCCGCGTGCCCGCGGGGGTGGGCGCGACATACACCGTCAAAGACCCCTGCACGTAGGTCCACGCATGAAACCAGCCGAAGGGATAGCGGGTGCGCAGCTCGAACTGTGCAATGCGCAGCACGCCGCGCTGCGCCACCGGGATGGCGACCCGCGCCGATTCGCTCGATCGTGCCAACACGCTGCAAACAGCGGCGCCCGTCAGGCAGCGAATTTCGACATCGCGCCGATCGACCTTGGACTCGTTACGCAGTACGAACTCAAAGTTCGCGTCGCGTCCGGCGAATGCGTCTGCCTCGGTGCTCACATCCACCGTAAGGCCGAGCATGTTGCGATTGCAATGATGCATGGTGACGAGCGCAATGCTGGTCAGGAGAAAAGCAAAGGCCAACCCCAGATTGCTGTTGTAGTTGAGCCCGGCAACCAGCATTGCAACCAGCACCAGCGCCAGCATGATGCCGAAGCGTGTCGGGAGAATGTAGACACGGCGGCGGTGAATTTTAATCGGCAACGAATCGCGGCCGTGGCGCCGCGCCGCCCAGGCCCGCAGTTTGCCGATCGCCGCCTGCCGTAGAGTGGCCATGCGCCTACGGGATGGGAACGGCCTCGAGCAGCCGGTTGACCGTGCTCGGCCCGCTGTCGCGCTGCCGCACCCGATGCTCCACCACGGCGCCGAACACCGCCTGCACGTGCTCGGGAATGACGGCGTCGCGGCCGGCAATGAGGGCGAAGGCCCGGGCGGCACGCAATAGCCCGATCGCTGCCCGCGGCGATAGTCCGGCGTTCAAGCCGGGCGAGTGGCGGGTGTGGGCCACGAGGGCCTGCACATAGTCGAGCAGGGCCGGCGCCACGTGGATCTCGAGCGCTCGCTGCTGCAGGCGCTTGAGATCCTCGAGGCTCGCAACCGTCGAGAGTCCATTCACGAGATCGCGTCGATCGACGCCGTTCAGAAGTTCACGCTCGGCGGCGGGCGCCGGATACCCCAAGTGCACGCGCATCAAGAATCGGTCCAACTGCGACTCCGGCAGCGGAAAGGTGCCGACTTGGTCTTGCGGATTTTGCGTCGCGATCACGAAGAAAGGTTCGGGCAGCGCCATCGACTGACCGTCAAGCGTGACTTGATGCTCTTCCATGGCTTCGAGCAAGGCGCTTTGAGCTTTCGGTGAAGCGCGGTTGATTTCGTCCGCCAGCACGAGCTGCGCGAAGATCGGGCCGCGTTGAAATCTGAATTTCCCGGTCTCGCGGTCGAAGATCGACACGCCCAGCACGTCCGCGGGCAACAGGTCGCTGGTGAACTGCACGCGTTGAAAGGACAATCCCAAGGTCCTGGCGATCGCATGCGCCAGTGTGGTTTTGCCCACGCCGGGTATGTCCTCGATCAACAGGTGGCCGCGCGCCAGCAGGCAGGTCAAACACAGGCGGATTTGCGCATCCTTCCCCAAGATCACGCGGTTGATCTGGGCGAGAATGGCGTCGATCTTGGGCTGCGTCGTGCTCATTGGTTCTTGAGCTTGGACACCCGCGCGATCTGGGCCTCCAATTGACCGATCTCGGTACGCAGTTCCGCCAGCCGCTGCCGGTCCTTGGCGACCACCGCGGCCGGTGCATTCTTGGCGAATTCGGCGTTGCCCAACTTGGCCTCCATCTTCTGCAAATCGATGGCGGCCTTGCGCCGCTGTTTCGCCAAGCGGTCGAGCTCGGCGCCGGGGTCGATCAGGCCGGCCATGGGCACCAAAATCTCGAGTGTCCCTACGAATGCTACGGCCGAGATCGGCGCGGCTTGAGCGCTCTTTAGGACGCGCGGCTCATCGATCCCGGCAACCCGCATCAAAGAGGCCAGATTGCGCCCGAGATACTCGGTGTCGCGGGGCGCGGCATTTTGCAGCAGCACCTCGAGCTTGCGGCTCGGCGCGATGTCGAGTTCGCCGCGGATTTGCCGCACTCCCTCGATGAACTGGATCACCCAGCGCATTTCCTGTTCCGCTTGGTGGTCGACCTTGATGTCCGCCGCGCCCGGGAAACTGCAACGCATGATGGTGTCGCCGGACACGCCCGCAGGCAGGCGCACCCGCTGCCAGATCTCCTCGCTGATGAAGGGCGCCAGCGGATGCAGCGCGCGCAGCAGCACTTCGAGGGTATTGATCAGCGTGAATCGCGCACCGCGTTGCACCGCGCTGCCGGCGGAGTCCGATTGCAGCACCGCCTTGGACAGCTCCAGATACCAATCGCAGAATTCGTGCCAGGTAAACTCGTACAGCGCGTTGGCGGCGACATCGAGGCGGTAGTCCGCAAAGCCGGATTCGACGCGCGCGAGCATAGCCGCGAGACGCGACTGAATCCAGCGATCCGCCAAGCTGTACTCGGCGCCTGCGGCAACGGCGTCCGCATTCTCGACATTGAGCAGCACGTAGCGTGCTGCGTTCCACAGCTTATTGCAGAAATTGCGGTATTCCTCGACGCGGCTCATGTCGAAGCGCAAGTCGCGGCTTTGCGTCGCGAGCCGCGCAAAACACAGGCGCAGTGCATCCGTGCCGAAGGCCGGGATTCCGAGCGGAAATTGCTTGCGGGTGGCTTTCTCGATGGCCGATTTCATCTGCGGCTGCATCAACCCGCTGGTGCGCTTGGCAAGCAGCGCCTCGAGCGAGATGCCATCGACGATGTCCAGGGGATCGATGACGTTACCCTTCGACTTGGACATCTTCTGGCCGTCATGGTCGCGGATCAGGCCATGCACGTAGACTTCGCGAAATGGTACTTCCCCCGTGAACTTCAGGCCCAGCATGATCATGCGCGCGACCCAGAAGAAAATAATATCGAATCCGGTGACCAGCACCGAAGTCGGATAATAGGTGGCGAGCGCCGCCGTCTGTTGCGGCCATCCTTGGGTCGAGAACGGCCACAGCGCGGAGGAGAACCAGGTGTCGAGCACATCTTCATCCTGCTTGAGGGGCGTCGCTGGGTCGATGTGATGGACGGCGCGGGCTTCCGCCTCCGTGCGGGCGACAAACCAGCGGCCGTCGGGATCGTACCAGGCGGGTATGCGATGTCCCCACCAAAGCTGTCGACTGATGCACCAGTCTTTGATCTTGTGCATCCACTCGAAGTAAACGGCCGACCACTGCTCGGGGACGAAGCGAATGTCGCCGGTTTCAACCGCGCGGATGGCCGGCTCCGCCAACGGTTTGATGTCGACGAACCATTGATCGGTGAGCAGCGGTTCGAGCACGGCGTTGCTGCGATCGCCGCGCGGCACGGTGAGTTTGTGCGGTTCGACGCGTTCGATCAACCCGAGGGCGTCCAAGTCGGCGAGAATTCGCGTGCGCGCGACAGCGCGCTCGAGGCCGCGATAGGCAGCGGGAACTTGATCGTTGAGCGATGCGTCCGGGTTCATGATGTTGATGAGAGGCAGGCCATGACGTTGGCCCACCTCGTAGTCATTGAAATCATGCGCCGGCGTAATCTTCACGCAGCCGCTGCCGAATTGCGGATCCACATAGGCGTCGCCGATGACCGGAATATCCCGCGGGGTCAGGGGCAGGCGGACTCGGCGACCGATCAAATGCCGATAGCGCTCATCATCCGGGTGCACCGCGACTGCGGCATCGCCCAACATCGTTTCCGGTCGGGTGGTCGCGACCACGAGGCAGCCGGTGCCATCCGCGAGGGGATAGCGCAGGTGCCAGAGGCTGCCGGATTCTTCCTCCGCGACCACCTCCAAGTCGGAGAGCGCGGTTTTCAGCACGGGATCCCAGTTCACCAAGCGCTTGCCGCGATAGATCAGGCCTTCCTGATAGAGACGGACGAAGACTTCGGTCACTGCCTGCGACAGACCCGCGTCCATGGTGAATCGGTCCCGCTGCCAATCGACGGAGGCGCCGAGCCGCCGCATCTGATTGGCGATTTGGCCGCCGGATTGCTCCTTCCACTGCCACACCCGCTCGACGAACGCGTCGCGTCCGATCGCGACGCGGCTCGAGCCTTGCGCATTCAATTGACGTTCGACCACCATCTGCGTGGCGATGCCCGCATGGTCGGTACCGGGCTGCCAGAGCGTATCGAAGCCTTGCATGCGCCGGTGCCGGATGAGCGCGTCCATGATCGTGTCCTGAAACGCATGTCCCATGTGCAGGGTTCCAGTCACATTCGGCGGCGGGATGACGATCGAATAGGCAGGTCCCCGGCCGCTCGGCGCGAAATATCCGCAAGCCTCCCATTTGGCGTAAATTCGCGCTTCGATGTCGACGGGAGAGAATGCCTTATCCATCCGCGCTCTCGTCCAACTGATGCGTCTCGACGCTGACCTTGAAATCGCGGTACGCCTTGAAGCGTTCGCGGCCGAGGCGGCGCCGCTCCTCATCGGCGTCGATGATCTCGGCGACGCGGCCGTAGCGTTCCCACTGCGCGGGCAGACCTGCGGTCAAATTCACCAACAATTCCGGCCCGGCGGGCACCGCCGGTTCCACCGTGATGTGCGTGTCTGCGATGTGGTGCGGAACGAAGGAGCGTTCGTTGAACGTCCACAGCAGATCGTCGAGAGCTTTTGCGTCCGCCGGCGTGTCATTGACGATGACGACGCGCAAATCCCGAAGGTAAGCCTTCTCGATCAGCCGGCAGGCAAATACCCAGCGCTGTTTGGCGTTGTTGCTTTTCAGTACGTAGAAATCCACCCGCTCGGTCATGTCGCCCGAACGCGATGGATCAGGAAATCGACGAGCAGGGGCACGGGCCGTCCGGTACTGCCTTTGTTGGCGCCGCCCAGCCACGCGGTCCCGGCGACATCCAAATGCGCCCAGTGCAAATCCTTGGCGAATTTAGACAAGAATGAGGCGGCGGTGCAGGCGCCGCCCTCGCGGCCGCCGATGTTGGCGATGTCCGCGAAGTTGCTTTTCAGCTGCTCGACGTACTCCTCGCCGATCGGCATTCGCCAAGCACGATCGTCGGCACGGATGCCGGCCGACTGCAACTCATCCGCGAGCGCCTCGTCATTGCTCATCAAGCCGCTGAAGTGATTGCCGAGGGCGACGATGCAGGCGCCGGTGAGCGTCGCCACGTCGACCACGGCAGCCGGCTTGAAGCGACGGCTGTAGGTGATGGCATCGCACAGAACCAGCCGTCCCTCGGCATCGGTGTTGAGGATCTCCACCGTTTGCCCCGACATGGTGGTGACGATATCGGAAGGTTTGACGGCGGTGCCGCTCGGCATATTTTCGCACGTCGCAACTATCACCACGAGGTTGATCGGCAATTTCAACTCGGCGATCGCGCGCATCGCGCCCAACACCGCGGCCGCGCCGCTCATATCGAATTTCATTTCATCCATGGCGGGCGGATCCTTCAAGGAAATGCCGCCGGAGTCGAAGGTGATGCCCTTGCCGATCAAGCACACCGGCGCGGCGTTCTTCTTGGCGCCGCGATACTCGCACACGATCAGCCGGGGAGGTTGTTCCGAGCCTTGAGTCACCGCGAGGAACGCGCCCATCTTGAGCGCCTTGATGCCGCTCGCATCGAAGAGTTTGGTCTTGATGCTGGGAAATTCCCTGGCCAAGCCTTGGGCGCGCGTACCCATGTACGTCGGAGTGCACACATTGGGCGGAAGATTCGCCAGATCGCGCGACAAGGCGAGCCCACTGCCGATCGCCGTGCCGATACGCAAGCCCTCGGCCGCCGCTTTCAGCCCGCGCGCATCGGCCACCGCGACCGCGACGCTCGACAGACGCGCAGCCTTCGGCTTGGCGCTGGTCTTCAAATCCGGAATTCTATACAGCTGCGCGCAAAACACCTCGGCCACGATGCGCGCCCGATAGTGCACGTCAAGACCCGGCACATCCTCGAGCGCAAGGTACACGATTGCATCGCGCGCCCCGGTTTTGCCGAGCGATTGAACCGTGGCCTGCAGCGCCTTGCGGTACTGCTTGCGGCCGAATCCAGCACGCGTCCCGAGGCCAATCAGCAGTACGCGAGCCGCTTGAACCCCCGCCGGCGCGGGCAGCAGCAGAATATCGCCGAGCTTGGCGCAGAAATCGCCGTCGCCATGGAGTTTCTTGATCAGTCCCTGCAATTGTGCATCGATCTGCCGCGTCGCTTTGCCGAGTTCACCGTCCTCATAAATTCCCAGCACTGCGCAACCCGCGTCATTGCGTGCTTTCACATCGATAATCGCCTT
>CAYRAC010000240.1:0-6388 GCA_964422045.1 uncultured Steroidobacteraceae bacterium | reverse complement strand
CTTGGGTCGATGAGGCGGAAATTATCCGGCTGCGGAGCTTCTTCCATCCGCCGGCCTATCGGCAACTGGCGAACATCGAACCCGCGATCGGCAAGAGCGCGGCGTTTCAGGCGTGGTACCGCTACAACACAACGGCGCACAAAGTACCCGGATACCGCGCCGTCTATATATCGCTCAAGAAGCGTGACGTCGCCCCCGGCGACATCACGGACTCGCAGATGGAGTTGGTCGCCGATCTCGCCGATCGCTACAGCTTCGGCGAAGTGCGCGTCACCCACACGCAAAATTTACTGCTCGCCGACGTCGAGCAGAGCGCGGCGTTCGAGCTGTGGCTGATGCTCGAGAAGGCGGGTCTTGCAACGCCGAACATCGGAACTTTGACCGACATGATTTGTTGCCCGGGTCTCGATTTCTGCAGCCTTGCGAACGCCGGCTCCATCGATGTCGCGAAGCTCATCAATGAGCGGTTCGACAATTACGATTATCTCTATGACCTGGGCGAGCTCGAGATCAAAATGTCCGGCTGCATGAACGCCTGCGGACACCACCACGTCGGACACATCGGCATACTCGGCGTGGATAAGAGCGGCGAGGAGTGGTACCAAATCACCATCGGCGGTGCCGCGGGTGTCGATGCTTCGCTCGGCCATGTCATCGGTCCGTCGGTGAAGAAAGCCGACGTCGCCGAGACGATCGCGCGTCTGCTCGAGATCTACGTCGAACAGCGCCTGCCCGACGAGCGCTTTCTCGACACCGTACGTCGGCTCGGCGTAAAGCCATTCAAGGAGAGGGTCTATGCCACGCCGATTGCTGCGTGACGGACAGATCATCGTCGACGACTGGTCGTACGCGGCCGAACTGGCCGGCAATCCGGCAGGCGCCGTGATCTTGAGCGTGGATGCGTGGCAACGCGAGCGCGAAAAGTGGGATGGCGGCGGCTGGCGCTTGGGTCTGGTGCTGCTGCCCGCGCACCGGGTCGAGGTCCTGGCTGCGGATATTTCGCGTTTCGAGTTGATCGCAGCGGAGTTTTCCGGACCTGGCGAAGGACGCGGTTATTCCCAGGCGCGCGTGCTCCGCGAGCAGTGGAACTTCAAAGGCGAGCTGCGGGCGACGGGCTATGTGCGCCGTGATCAATTGTTTTTCATGGCGCGTTGCGGTTTCAATAGCTTCGAATTGCCGGACGCAGACTTGGCCTGCGCGCATACGGCGCTGTCGACCTTTTCGTGGGCTTACCAACCGTCCAATGACGCCGGGCTCGCCCTTACCGTGCCGCAGCGTCGGCCGGATATACCTGCCAGCGCCTGAAACGCAGGCCCACTTTCTGACCCACCTTGAAGCGCTCGCTCTCGTAGCGCTCGCGGCTGATTTCCGCTTCCAGCGGCTCGTTCGCCGGCTGACCCTCGGCGCACAGTTCCAAACGCACGATCGGCCCGATCACGCGCACCGCGACCACGGTCGCCGGCCAGCCCTGCGTCGCGGATCCGATTTCAATTTCGTGCGGCCGAATAAGCGCAATGTTGCCGGCGCCCCCGGCGCGCAACTCGGCAGCGGCTGAAATATCGATCGGACCCAGGAAGGCGCGGCCGTCGCGCACCCGCACCGGCAATTCGTTCACCTGCCCGAGGAAGCGGTGCACGAACGCCGAGGTCGGTACATCGTATACCTCGCTCGGCACGCCGCACTGTTCGATGCGGCCGCGATTGAGCACCACGATCGTATCGGCCACCTCGATCGCTTCCTGCTGATCGTGCGTCACGAAAATGCTGGTGAAATGCAGCTCGTCGTGCAAGCGGCGCAGCCAACGGCGCAGCTCGTGGCGCACCTGGCTGTCGAGCGCGCCGAACGGCTCGTCCAGCAACAGCACGTCGGGGCCAACCGCCAGCGCGCGCGCCAGCGCCACGCGTTGCCGCTGTCCGCCGGAGAGTTGCGCGGGATAGCGCTCGCCCGCCCAACCGAGCTGTACCAGGTCGAGCAGCGCGCGCACTTTCTTGCGTATTTCCGCGGCTGGCGGCCGCTCACGCCGGCGTTTGACCTTCAATCCGAAGGCGACATTCTCGGAGACCGACATGTGGCGGAACAGCGCATAGTGCTGGAACACGAAGCCGACGTTTCGATCGCGAATCCGCCACGATGTTGCGTCGCGTCCGTCGAACAGCACCTGCCCCTCGTCCGGGGTCTCCAGACCGGCAATGATTCGCAGCAGTGTGGTCTTGCCGCAGCCCGAAGGCCCGAGCAACGCGATCAACGCGCCGGTCGGCACGTCCAGATCGATGTTCTTTACCGCGGCAAATTCACCGAATTGCTTGCCTATGCCGCGTAGCGCGATGCTCAAGTGTGTGCCCGCCGCGTTCGATCGCGCGCCGGATGCGTCACACGCCGCAGTTCGGGCTGCCGCCACTCCAGGAAGCTCTTGCCGGCCAACGTCAGCAATGCCAGCAATGCCAGCAGCGAAGCCACGGCGAATGCCGCCGTATAGTTGTATTCGTTGTAAAGGATCTCGACATGCAAAGGCAGGGTATTGGTGCGGCCGCGGATGTGCCCGGAAACCACCGAGACCGCGCCGAACTCGCCCATGGCGCGGGCGTTGCACAGCAGAACACCGTACAACAGGCCCCAGCGAATATTCGGCAGCGTCACGCGCCAAAAGGTTTGCCAGCCGGTTGCGCCGAGCGACAGCGCGGTCTCCTCGTCATCCTTGCCCTGGGCTTGCATCACCGGAATCAGTTCGCGAGCAATGAACGGAAACGTGACGAATACGGTGGCCAGCACGATCCCCGGCACGGCAAATACCACCCGCACGTGATGAGCCCGCAGCAATCCTCCGAACCAACCATGGGAGCCGAACAGCAGAATGAAGACCAGACCGGCGATGACCGGCGACACGGCAAAGGGCAAGTCGATCAGCGTGATCAAGGTACTCTTGCCGCGAAATTCAAACTTGGCTATCGCCCACGCCGCAGCCACTCCGAATACGAGGTTGCACGGCACCGCGATGGCGGCGACGGCGAGTGTCAGCTTGATCGCCGCCCAGGCCATCGGATCGGAAATCGCGAGTAGATAGGTGCCGATGCCTTTGCTTAGCGCCTGCGCGAACACCACCAGCAGCGGCATTGCCAGAAACAGGCCCAGAAACAGCAGCGCGACCGCGATCAGCAGCCAGCGGCTCAAGCGCGTGCCGATTGCGGGCAGCGGTTCAGCGGCCGCCATGTCGCGTCAGAGCCCAGTGTTGCAGCGCGTTGATGCCGAGCATGATCGCAAACGAGGCCACCAGCATCACGACGGCGATCGCGGTCGCTCCCGCGTAGTCGTATTGCTCCAATTTGGTGACGATCAGGAGCGGTGCGATCTCCGATTTCATGGGCATATTGCCGGCGATGAAAATGACCGAGCCGTATTCGCCGACCGCGCGCGCAAAGGCCAGTGCAAATCCGGTGAGCAACGCGGGCCAGAGGGCCGGCAATATGACGCGCACGAAGGCCTGCAGCCCGGTCGCGCCGAGGGTGGCCGCGGCTTGCTCCACTTCATGGTCCAAATCCTCGAGTACCGGCTGCAGCGTTCGTACCACGAACGGCAGACCGATAAACGTCAATGCCACGATGATTCCCAGCGGCGTGAAGGCGACCTTGACGCCGAGCGACAGCAGCCGCACACCGAGCCAGCCGGCAGGAGCATACAGAGCGGTCAAGGCAATTCCCGCCACCGCAGTCGGCAATGCAAACGGCAGATCGACACTGGCGTCGACCAGCTTCTTGAACGGGAACGGGTAGCGCACCAGCACCCAAGCCACGATGAGGCCGAAAATGACATTGATCGACGCCGCGACCAATGAAGCGCCGAAGCTTAAGCGTAACGCCGCGAGCACTCGCCGGTCGGTCACCACATCCCAGAAATGGCCCCAGCCGGAGCCAAGGCTGCGAATGAACACCGCCGACAGAGGAATCAACACCAGCAGCGACAGATACAGCATGGTGTAGCCCAGGGTGAGCCCGAAACCGGGGAGCACCGGCCGCGGCGCGCGCCGTGGCGAGGGACTATCGAGGTCGATTGCGGCGGCGGGCGTTGCCAAGGGAGCCACGCTTACTGGCCATAGATTCTATCGAAGGTACCATGGTCCGCGAAGTGCGCTGCTTGCGCCTTCGCCCAGCCGCCGAACACGGCATCGATGGTCACCAGTCGAGGAATAACTGCGAATTGGGCCGCATGCAGAGCCGCAATCGCCGGATCGCGCGGGCGGTAGAAATGTCTCGCCACAATCTCCTGGCCCTGGGCGGAATACAAATACTTCAGATATTCTTCGGCGACTTTGCGCGTCCCGTGTTCATCCACGTTCTGATCGACCACGCTCACCGGCGGTTCCGCCACGATGCTGAGCGACGGAGCGACGATATCGAATTTAGCCGGTCCCAGTTCCTTGATCGCAAGATAGGCTTCGTTCTCCCAGGCCAGCAACACATCGCCGATGCCGCGTTCCACGAAAGTCGTCGTCGCGCCGCGCGCCCCCGAATCGAGCACCGGGACGTTGTGATACAGCTTCTTCACGAAGGCCTCGGCGGAAGCGTCGTTGCCGCCCGGCTGATTCAGCGCCCAAGCCCAGGCCGCGAGATAATTCCAACGCGCACCACCCGAGGTTTTCGGACTCGGTGTGATGACCGCGATGCCCGGCCGCACCAAATCGCTCCAGTCACGAATGTTCTTCGGGTTGCCTTTGCGCACCAGAAAGACGATCGTCGAGGTATAGGGCGTGCTGTTATTGGGTAGGCGCGTCTGCCAGTTCTTGGGAATGAGGCCACCTTGAAGTGCCAGTGCGTCGATGTCGTAGGCCAACGCCAGGGTCACGACATCCGCCTCGAGGCCATCGATTACCGCGCGTGCCTGCTTTCCCGATCCGCCGTGGCTTTGGTTGATGCTGACCGTATCGCCGGTCTTGCCCTTCCAGTAGGCCGCAAACGCTTTGTTGTATTCCTCGTAGAGTTCGCGCGTCGGATCGTAGGAGACGTTCAGAAGTTTGATGGTCGCCGCGCGCACCGCCGCCGGGCCCGTCAGCACGGCGGCGATCAGCAGCGCGATCCAGAAACCCTCGCGCCGCATCAGGGCGTGTCGCGGAGCGGAATTTGCAGAGGCTCGAGAATTCGATTGACCTCCTCCTGGGTCTCCAATTTCTCCGTCTCGCGCACCAGCTTGCGCGGCAGGTGCGGCGCCAGCAGCTCGATGAACTCGTACATGTAGGCCCGCAACAGGGCGCTGCGCCTGAACCCGATCCACGTCGTGTGACCTTCGAACAAATGCGCCGCATCGAGCACGACCAAATCCGCGTCAGCCGCCGGATCGATTGCCAGACGCGCCAAGATCCCGACCCCGAGACCGATCCGCACATAGGTCTTGATTACATCCGAGTCGCGGGCCGTGAGCGCGACGTCGAGCGACAGGCCGGCGGTTTCGAACAGCGCGGGCAACGAGGAGCGGCCGGAGATGCTGAATACATAGGTGACGATCGGGTATTCGGCCAGCTTCTTCAGCGTCAGCTTGCCGGCCGACGCCAGCGGATGGCCGCGCGGTACCACCACCGCACGATGCCAGCGATACACCGGCAAACGCACCAGATGCGGAAATTGCTCCTCGGACCCGGTGGCAATTGCGAAGTCGACTCGATCCCGGGCCACCATCTCGGCAATTTGCTCGGAAGTGCCTTGGTGCAGATGCAGACGTACCTTGGGGTACTTGACGCGGAATGCGCGAATCACCTCCGGCAGCACATATCGAGCCTGCGTATGCGTGGTCGCAATCGACAGGGTGCCGCCGTCCGCCTTGCGCAGTTCCGCGGACGTGCGGCGAATGTTCTGCATTTCGCGCAAGATGGCGCTGGCGCGCGAAATGATCTCCTCGCCCGCATCGGTGGTCCGGGTGAGCGCTCGGCCCTCGCGTTCGAACAACTGAAAGCCGAGTTCCTCCTCCAAAAGCTTCAGCTGACGGCTGACCCCGGGCTGCGAGGTGTGTAGCTGCCGCGCGGCCGCAGTGATGTTCAGGCCGTTCTCGTGGACCGCTACCAGATAGCGCAATTGCTGAAACTTCATTCCGGGAGCTGCCCTTGCGTTGAATCGTTATACGCATAGGATATAAGGTTCGCCCCGGCCGCGCTTAGGGTCGTTTACTGCACCCGCGCCATCACGAATTCGCATGTGCTTATGCCCGGGAGTTTGTTTCGCGATCCGCGCGCGCCAAAAACGCGTGCTACGCCAACAGTTTAGACCTCATCGGATCAAACAGCGCTACCGCCAGGCACTGACCATCTACTATCCTAAGACCGAGGAATGCACAACGCGTACAACATGTTCTACGATAGGCGCCAGGCGGCATTTTCCAAATGAATTATTTTCCGGTCTTTTTCAAC
>CAYRAC010000239.1:5107-6391 GCA_964422045.1 uncultured Steroidobacteraceae bacterium | reverse complement strand
TCATCCACAACGAACACGATCGGTAGGGCGCTCGCCGTGCCGTCTACCACCTCAGTGGGGGAAAGCTTCTTCCTGTGGATATTGGACGCGTGCACCGTGGCGCTCATAGGGCAGATATCGCTGAGATTCATAGAGGGTCTCCTCCTCCAAGCTGCAGCCACACTCGATGCATCGCGGGCGAGCCATCCAGCCGCAATCCACTCACCGCTTCGATATTTACGCAAAGGTCGCGGAGAAATGCGCGTTGGGCCTTGAGAGTTGCTGTTGGTAGTTGTGTGTGTGGATTGCTCAAAGAACGCTGGCTGGCCGCGCGTTCTCTCCTGGAATAGGGGTGCCAAAGCGTTGCAGTCGGTTCGCCCCGGGCCGTGAAACGTTGTGAGACGTTGTTGGCGGATAAAGATCATCAGTGATCTTTTTGCTACCGTAGTCTTATGAGGGCATGCCCTTGATGGGTCAAAAAGCATCAACAGATCTAACCCAATCCAACAGAACAAAGCTTGGAGAATGTTTTGGCAAGCAAGCAGGGCGCCAAAGAAGCAAGTTGTGGGACTCAGTAAGTGGCGTTGCTCGGCGATGTGCTGCAGGCGAGTGGGGGTCTGGATCTGTGGCGACAGATGCGGCGATTCACGGTACACCTATCGATTGGCGGTGCGCTTTGTGCTCGCAAGTGTCGCGCCGCACGTTTGACGGACCTTGTTGCGGAGGGAGGCACACAGCAACAGGCCGTCGAGATTACCGGTTTCAACACCGGTGACCGGCGGGCGCTGTATCGGCCAGATTGGGTGGCAATCGAAGGGCGAGACGGCCAGCTGTTGCAAGAGCGGTATGCCTCGCCGGTGACGTTCCGCGACCGCATGAAATCGACGCGCTGGGACGAGCTGCAACTGGCCTACTACTACGGTTATTTGATCTGGAACTATGTCGCTGTGCCCCTTATTCTCGGTGATTCGGACGTTACAACCGAGCAGATCGAGTTCAATGACGTGCATGGCGAGAGTTGGCGTTGCCTCAAGGTCGAGTTTCCGCCGCGGCTGGTGACTCACTCAGCGGAACAGACCTTTTATTTCGACCGCGAAGCGCTATTGCGACGCGTAGATTATCCGGCGATAGACGACGACCAGACGCAGATCGCCCAGGTGTTTTGGGAGCATCAGCGTTTCTCAGGAATCCTCGTCCCGACACTTTGTCGAATATCGAAAATCGGGGTCAACGGTCTATTAAGCGCCGAACCGCCTTTAGTGGACATTGAAATCTTCGACGCCGCATTCGAGTAGAACGCAATCG
>CAYRAC010000239.1:2111-5007 GCA_964422045.1 uncultured Steroidobacteraceae bacterium | reverse complement strand
CCCCTCGGCCGCGAGGTCGGACTCAATGGTGCAACGCGGCGAGACGCCGGAGGAACCCGCCCGAACGGACTCTCCCACCCGTGATTCAGCGTTGCCACGAATTGCAGCGTTCGGTCCTTTTCGCCTACGTGCGACCGAGAGGGTCCTCGAGAAGGATGGCATCGCGCTTAAGATCGGTAGTCGGGCTCTCGACATTCTCGTCGCGCTCGTGGAGCGCGCGCCGGACGTCGTCATCAAACGGGAACTCATCGCGCGCGTCTGGGGCAAGCTGGTTATCGACGAGAGCAGCTTACGCTGGCACATTGCTGCGCTGCGGAAGACGCTCGGGGATGATGAATCCGGTGCCCGATACGTCACGAATGTTGTTGGTCGGGGCTACTGCTTTGTAGCGCCAGTGATATGGACGGCTGCTGCGCCGACCACCAGTGAAAGCCTAGCCGCATCTCTGTCCGTCCCCCGCTTGCCCAGGCGTCCGCTGCGAATGGTGGGACGGGACGATGCCGTCCGTGACCTCGCGAAGCGACTCAGAGAGCAGCGCTTCGTATCGATCGTCGGCGCAGGGGGGATTGGCAAGACGACCGTCGCCATAGCGGTCGCTCACGAGGTGCTTTCCGAATTCGACGGAGCAGTTCAGTTTCTTGATCTTGCGGCAATCGAGAATCCACAACTGGTCGGCGGTGCTCTTGCATCACAGCTAGGACTCTCCGTAGTTTCAGAGAATCCCCTCCGAGCCATTCTCGCATCTCTGCGCGAGCGACGAGTGCTGCTGGTGCTCGATAATTGCGAACATGTCATCGAGGCGGTGGCTGCTCTGGCGGAGAACATATTCCGCGACGCACCGCAGGTTCATATTCTGGCCACAAGCCGGGAGTCGCTGCGGGCGCAGGGCGAACGGGTCCATCATTTGTCGCCACTCAAATTTCCGCCACGCGAATCGGTATTACTAACCGCAACGCAGGCGCTGAGCTTCCCGGCGGTGCAACTTTTTGTCGAACAGGTCGCCGCCAGCGGATACGCGTTCGAACTGAACGATGAGGACGCGCCGACCATCGCGGAAATCTGCTGCAGACTGGATGGCATTGCACTTGCCCTGGAGCTCGCTGCCAGCCGTGTCGGTGTGCACGGCGTTCAGGGCATCGCATCATTGCTCGAAAACGAGTTCAGGCTGCTATGGCGGGGACGCCGCACCGCGCTGCCGCGGCATCAGACACTGAGGGCCACTCTTGATTGGAGTTATAATCTGCTATCGGAGACCGAGCGGCTGACCTTACGGCGTCTTGCCGTCTTCGTCGGTGCTTTCTCTCTGGAAGCGGCGCTGGCCGTTGTCGGGGAAAACCTCGATTCCGCCGAAGTGACAGAGATACTCGCCACGCTCGTCGATAAATCGCTCGTGACTCTGGATGCGGCTGCTACGATGCGCTATCGACTCCTCGACACCACACGAACGTATGCGTGGCAGAAGCTCGCAGAAGGCGGCGAACAAGCGACAATCGCACGACGCCATGCCGAATACCTCAGTTACCGTCTTGAGCGGTTCAAGGTGAGTGCGGCGCTCGCTTCCAGCCCCGAGGCCATCAATTTCTTCGCAGAGCATCTTGGCAACGTGCGCGCCGCGCTGGAGTGGTCCTTCTCGGAATACGGGGACATGGCTATCGGAGTAAGACTGACAACTGCGTGCGCGCCTAAATTCCTTCACAAATCTCTGCTGACCGAGTGCATCGGATGGACTGAACGGGCGCTGCGGAGTCTCGACTCCATTACCTCGGGAACGCGAGTTGAGTTGGAACTTCAGACGTGCTTCGGGATGGCATTCATGTGGACCAAGGGCAACGTGCCCGCGACATACTCCGCCATGGTTCGTGCATTGGAGCTCGCGGAGCGCCTGAACGATGCCCCAAGTCAGCTGCTTCTAATCTACGCACTCTACACCTTAGAGACTCGAAGTGGAGATGCCCGCCGCCTTCCGGAACTTACGACCCGTTTCGCGGCCGTGGCCGAGCAGGTTGATGACCCCATGGCAGAGGCCATCGCGCATGCACTATTTGCTGTGACGGGTTATTACCTTGGTCACTACAAAGAAGTGCTCATCCACGCCAGGATCGCTTTGAGCCATCCTGCACACTCGTCAAAACTCAATACAGCGACGCATGCATATGTCCACCGTATCGGCGCTCGCTTTGTTTTGTCGCGTAGCTTGTGGATGCTGGGATACCCTGAGCAAGCCGTCGAAGCTGCGGGGCTCTGCCTGGACGAAGCCACTGATCTGGGTAACCCGGCACCCCTTGTCTATGCACTGGCCTGGAATGTGCTCACTTACCTGCAAACGGGTAACTGGCCGACGGCCGAACAGTTGATAACCCGCCTGATGGGCCATGCCAACAAATACAGCCTCTCAAACTATTACGGAGCTGCCGTTGGTTGGCAGGGTATGTTGGCCGCCTTGCGCGGCGACCCATCAGCTGGAATTGAACTGCTGCAGACCGCCCTCGCTGCCCTGCGCGCGGATGGCTATGAAAATCACCGGAGCGTGTTCAGTGCGGCGCTGGCGGAAACCCTTGCAAAGGCGGGACGCACGGAACTTGCCCACACTACGATCTGCGAGACGGTGACGTGGGCGGAAAACCACTGCAGGTCGGCCGATCTGCCCGAGCTCCTGCGCGTCAAGGGAGAGATCCTGACTGCGATGTCGCCGGCCAACAGCACCGCGGCCGAGGCATGTCTCATGAACTCCCTTAAGCTCGCCCGAGAGCAGTCGGCGCTGTCGTTGGAGCTGCGTACCGCGATGAGTCTTGCTCGGCTGTGGGCTGGCAACGGCCGGGTCGACGCAGCCTTAGCCCTGCTTGCGCCGGTCCACGGCCAATTCTCTGAGGGATTTCAGACCTCGGACCTGGTTGCG
>CAYRAC010000239.1:0-2011 GCA_964422045.1 uncultured Steroidobacteraceae bacterium | reverse complement strand
CGAAACGAGCGCCCAAGCTGACCGAAAACCGACATGCGGAACTCCAACACGTTAGTAGTGCGCGGAAATCGTGAATCCGTAAGTGCGGGGCGCCGCAGGCGAGAATTGGTGACCGAGGGTCGAGGCAATCGCAAAACTATAGTACGTTGCGCCTCCAAGGTTCTTTCCCCACAGTCGTATTCCATAGCGCTCCAACAGATTCATCCACCCAATCGACGCGTTGTAGAGCGAGTACGCGGGTTGTCGTACCTGATTTGCCGGATCCCAGAAAAAGCCGTCGTTGTGATAAAAATCCGCGGCGATGTCGAAGGGGCCGACTCCCGTAGGTTTCACATAGTCCGCGCTCAGGTGCATTGTGAAAGAAGGCGTATGCACCGTCTCCATCCCGGTTGCGTCGATGCTGCACGCTCCAAGCGCTCCGACGCCCGGCGAGCAACTGGAGGCAATGATGGCTGGAAAATAGGGTGAATTGGGGAAGTTCGTATATCTACCGTGAATCAGCGCCAACGACCCATTTAGAGTGAGATTGTGGATCGGCAGAATGGTCAGGTCCGTATCCAGGCCGTAAATTTCCGCATTCGCCGCATTGAGAACGATCGTTGCACCAGTGACAGTTTCGCTCACCTGTAGGTCGTGGTACCTGTAGTAGTATCCGGCAAAATTCGCTCTAAACTTGTGCTCGAAAGACTCGCTCTTCAGTCCGATCTCGTAGGCGTCCAGCACCTCCGGTTTCACCGCGGGCTGAGTGTACGTAATCGTGTTGAACAAACCCGACTTAAAGCCTCGGTCGTACGAAACGTACCCGAGGACATCGGGAGAAAACTGATGATCGAGCGCGAGACGCCATGTAACCTTGTCGAAATCTGCCGACTGAGCACCGCTGGCGATTACGACAACATTGTCTGCCGAGGTCGTGCCGCCGATGCTGCGACGATCATCGGTGTAACGAATCCCAGCGGTGAAATGTGTTTCGGGCGCCACTTCGAGCGTCGCCTGACCATAACCTGCGTAGGAATCGGTATGTTGTCGCGCAGCGATTGCGATCAGGGTGAACGGATTCGCCGCCTCGCCGCCAATATAGAGAGGTGAGTAGCCGGCCACGTCGTGAAAATAGAAGAGCCCACCGATCCACTGGATCTTGCCTGCCTGCGGCGAAATCAGCTGCACTTCCTGAGTCACGGAACTATCTGGGTCATAGATGTGCGCGTTGACGATGGGCAACGGCGAGGTATCCTGGTCGAGAGAGAAATTGGGACGGACCTCCCGGTAAGCGGAGATGCTTTTGAAGGTGGCGAAGGGTAGGTCCTGAGTCACTTGCAGCAAGACGCCGCCCTGGTGCAGTACCTTTCGGTCTTGCACATTGGAGTCAGTGTTGTAGAAGCCCGCGTAGGTCGTCCCGGCTACCGTCACGGTGCCAGGCAATGGCTTGGTCCCCAAGCCGGCCTCGTTGGTGGTGTCCTCGTAATCAAGTGCGAGCTTTACTCGCGTGCCCTCCTCGGGCTGCCACAGCCATTTATTGCGCACATCGATGTTCTCGTACATGTAGTTCCGATCCCCATTGAAAAGATTATGGCCCCAGCCATCCGGACTATGATCGGCGTACACAGCCAAGTCGGTCGCCAGCCCGGTTGCCAAACCGGTCGTGCCATAGAAGCTGAGTATGCTCGTATCGTAATTGCCGTAGCCGACTGATATATCGGCGGAGGGTTCGTTGGATGGATCCTTGGTGATCACCTGAATGACACCACCGGTTGCGTTGCGACCGAAGAGAGTCCCCTGTGGACCCTTAAGAATCTCCACGCGCTCGACATTGTTCAGGTTGAACAGCCCTCCTTCGGGCGACGGAATATATACCCCATCCACGTAGATGGCGACCGAAGGTTCGGCGCCCGCGTCGGCAAATGTCGTGCCGACCCCACGAAGGAATGGGCTCAATCCCCCACCGTTGAGATCCATCTGGAGGCCTGGAACTGCAAGGACCAGCTCCTCAGAGGTGGTGATGCCGGATTTC
>CAYRAC010000238.1:0-6393 GCA_964422045.1 uncultured Steroidobacteraceae bacterium | reverse complement strand
CTTGCCCCGGTAAGGCTTGAACGCGCAATCGAAAACCGGCAAATGCTCCGCCTTCAATCCGCTCTTCACCGTCGCCCCGTTGTCCTGAACGTCCTCGATCGTGTCGAACTTCGCCACGTGGGCGGCGATGGCGTATGGGCCCTCGGCGGTCAGCAAGTGCGCGAGGATTTTGCATTCCGTGCCGCGCACGCGTTCGCCGCAGCGGCCAAAGCCATCATCGCCGTTTTCTATGGTCAGCCGCCCGCGTTCTCCTACTTTCAAGGGTGTTCCGATGGCGGCCGCGAAGCCATGGTTGAGACGCAACGCTATCCGTCCGATTTCAACGGCGTGATCGCCGGCTCGCCGGCGTTCGCAATCGCGGAAGCCATGGAGCGCTTCATCTGGGAAGCACGCTGGGGCAAGGACGAGTCCGGCGCGTTGTTGATCGACGCAGCCGCGGCGACGCTTCTGCATGAGGCCGTGCTCGAGGCGTGCGATGCACTCGATGGCGCCCGCGACGGGCAAATCGATGACCCCAGGCGCTGCCACTTCGATCCGCAAGCGCTGGTTTGCCACGGCGGCCGGTCGCCTCCGCACTGTTTGACCGAACGGCAGGCCGAGGTCGCGCGAAAATTTTATTCGGGGCCGATCGATGCACAGGGTCGGCATCTCTTCTACGGCGGCGAGCCCTATGGGTCGGAGCTGAGTTGGGTGGAGCGCTACGCGTTGGCAGCCGCGGGCGGCGCGATGTTCGAGGACGCGGTCAAGAATATGATGTTTCAAGGCAGCCTCGATGCCGATGCATCGGTCGGCAATTGGCGTTTCGATTTGGCGACTTTTCGCGAGTTGAGCCGCCGCGGCGCCATCTATGACGCGTCAAGCCCGGATCTTCGCGCATTCCGCGATGCCGGCGGCAAACTCATTTTGTGGCAGGGGTTCGCCGATCCGGCGGCCGGCGCATTCGGCCTGCCCGACTATTATCAGAGAGTCGCGCAGGTGGTGGGCGGATCCGATCCCGCGCGACGCTTCGCGCGCCTGTTCTTGATTCCGGGCGTGTATCACTGCGGCGGCGGATACGTGCCTTACGAGGAAGACATGCTGGGCGCGATGGTTGCCTGGGTGGAGACCGGCGCGGCGCCCGATCGCATCCTGGCAACCGCCACGCTGAACGGCGGCGCGGTGCGCCGGCGGCCGGTGTTTGCCTATCCGGCACAGGCGCACTATCGGGGCCACGGCGACATCAACGATCCCGCTGCTTTCTCCGCTTTCACGCCGAAGGCGGCGCCGCAGGATCTCTATGACTGGGCGGGCGCTGCGGACGCTCGTTAGCGCGCGGCGCCGAGGAGCGCGCCCACGTCGGTCTCGTTTTCCAGCGACAGGATTCGATCTGCCAGATCTTCCGTGGCTTGCCGCGACCGTGGTTGGGCGGCACGCCCTGCGCAATCGATGAATTTGCTGCGCAGTGCTGCATCGTCGAGCGGACGCGCGGGATCGCCCATCGCCTGCTCCACCCGATGCGAGATCGAGCGGCCGTCGGTGAGGACAATCGTCATCTCGCCGGCTGCCGCGTGCTGTCGCAAGCCGCTGTCTGACGCTTGAAACCGTACTCTTGAGGCAAGCGCCAGCAGCGAGGGCTCCTGCAGGTTGGCGGCGGTGAAACTGCCCAAGGTAATTTCGTCGTGTAGCAGCGCGGCCGCCACGGTGAATGGCAGGCTGAATTTCGCATCGATGATGGTTTGAGGCGCGCGCTTTTGCGCGACCGGCTCGCACAGCATGCGTTGTACCTCATCGCCGCGCAGCTCCACCCTCGCGATGTGTTCGAGCTTGACGTCATGCAGTGCGCGCATGATCTGCGCCGACTCGATGTAGGGGTGCGTACCGCGGCACGCCGGCCATTTCTTGAAGCTGAGCTGCTCGATCCAAAAAGTTTCGCCGAGTCGGTGCAGGAGATCAGCGGAGTCGTACTTACCCGCGGCAAACAGAATGAAGAAGCCGCTTTTCCCCTCGAGCGGCTGCTCGAATCCTCTGACGCCGCGCTCCGCCAGCAACGCGGACAACACCGCGGCGTTTGCGGGAAAGGCCTCGCGAACCGCGCGGACGACGGAGTCCGGGCTGTGTTTGATCTCGCCCGGGCAAACGTTTTGGCACAGGAGCAGCGAGAAGGCGTCGGTCATCTGCGCGGGTGTCAGGCCGAGCAAGCGCGAAACGGCCGCGGTGGCACCGAACGCACCCAAGATCGGCGGCGGATACCAACCGCCTGCTTCCAACGACTGACGCAGGGACAGTGCCAGGCGACACACGAGATCGCAGCCGAGAGCCACGGCCGCAATGAATTGGCGGCCTGAAATGGGCGCGCGTGCCTCCGCGACTGCAAAGGCCGCCGGCAACAGCGACGCGTTCGGGTGAGTCGGCACCGGATCGAAGGCATCTTCAAAATCCAACGCGTGGGCCATGGCGCCGTTGACCAGGGCGGCCATGGGCAGACTCACGCGTTCGCCGAAACCCAGCATGCTGGCCTGCGGGAAGCCGCCACAGGCGCGCGCGAGTTCGACGAACGGTAAGACATCCGCGCTCACGCCGCTCGCTGCCAGCATGACCCCCAGGCCGTCGAGGATCGCGCGCTTGGCGGCGGCAACCGTCGACGCCGGCAACTTCTCGTAAGGGCATCCGGCCACATGCGATGCGAGCAGGGCGCTTAAGTTTCCTCGGTTCTCGCTGTACATGGCCGGACCTTTCGTTATGCAAACGCTTACACCGTGAGTTAACATTGATTATGCAATTCACGCAACGCGGTCTCGGCCGCAAGGTGTTGTGGCGGCTCGGAGTTCCCACCATTCTGTTCATGCTGCTAAGTTCGCTGGATCGGGTGAACATCAGTTTTGCGGCCCTGCAGATGAACAGCGAGTTGGGATTTACCCCCACCCAGTATGGGTTCGGCGCCGGCATTCTCTTTCTGGGGTTTCTCGCCGGTCAATATCCCAGTGTGCTGCTGTTGCAGCGGATGGGCATGCATCGCTGGATTTCGTGCTGCGCCATTTTGTGGGCCTGCTGCGCCGCCGAAATCGCCTTCGTGCATACGCCGGTCCAATTCTATGTTCTGCGCGTGGTTCTGGGATTCGCCGAAGGCGGCCTGGCGCCGGGCATCGTGCTTTACCTGAGCCAATTTGCGACCGAGCGCGAGCGCGCGACGACTTTCGCTTTGCCCATGCTCGCGATTCCGCTATCCATCGTCGTCGGCAGCCCGCTGTCGGGATGGCTCTTGACCACTGCGGCGCCCTTCGGCTTGGCTGGCTGGCGCTGGATGCTGATCGCGGAAGCGTTGCCGACGTTGCTGCTCGGGATCGGGGCGTGGTTTTACTTCCCCGACCGGGCCGATCAGGTCGGTTGGCTCACCGCCGCGGAGCGCCGGTGGCTCGAGGACAATGCCGCGAACCGCGCCCTGCCGGGGAGCCGCAATGACTGGCGGATCCTGCGTCGGCCGATGGTCTGGTCCGCTGCCCTGCTCTGGTTCTGCCTGCTCTCCGGCGCCTATGGGATCATGTTTTGGTTGCCGCAGATGATCAAACAACTCTCGCACGCCTCCGCGTTACAAATTGGCTTCGTCAACGCGCTGCCCTGGCTCGGCGCCATGCTCGGCACGTATTTCAATTCCAGGCATTCGGATCGCACCGGCGAGCGATTTTTGCATATCAGCGTGCCGGCCGCGGTCGCGGCAGCCGCGATTCTCGGCGCCTGGAGTCTGGGTGCCGGCGCCGCCGGCCTGATCGCACTCTTCATCGCGGGCCTCGGGCTCGGAGCCGCACAAGGCGCCTTTTGGGCGTTGCCCACTTCCTCATTGACTCCGAGCACCTTCGCCGTGGCCGCCGTCGCGATCAATATTGCGGGCAGTTCGGGCGGCATCGTCATTCCTCACTTGGTGGGCTATGTCCGCGAGCGCAGCGGCAGTTTTGCCGGCCCCACCGTTCTGATCGCATGCCTGCTGTTGCTGGCGGCGGCGCTCGTGACCTTTATCCGCCGGATGTTCTTTGCAGATCCGGGATTGCGCACCCCATGACGACGATTTTGGCGTGCGGCGATGTCGGTGTGAAACGCACGAATTGCGCGTCGATGTTCGAGGGCTGCGCAGCCGCCCTGCAGAGTGCGGATCTTTGTTTCGCTCAACTGGAGACCACGATTTCCGAACGCGGCGCTCCGGTGCCGAATGCCAAGCTTGCCATGCGGGCAGCGCCCGCGATGGCCTCGGCTGCCAAGGCCGCGGGCATCGACGTCATGTCTTTCGCAGGAAATCACTGCCTGGACTACGGCTACGAGGCCTTCGCGGACACGCTGCAGATTGCGGCGACGGCGGGCATTGCCCTGTGCGGCGCCGGCGCAACGCTCGACATCGCGCGCCGTCCCGTGTATCTGGATGCGGCGGGCGCCCGCGTCGCCCTCTTGGCGCGAAGTTCGATTCTTCCGGAAGGCTACGCCGCCGAGACGGGTAAATCCGGCTGCGCACCGTTGCGGGCGCACACCGTCTACGAACAAATCGAGCATGATCAGCCCGGGACACCCGCACGCGTGCGGACGTTTGCCGATCGCCACGATCTCGCCCAATTGCTCGATGATGTCAGGGCGAGCCGCGCCACCGCCGACGTCGTGCTGGTCTCGCTGCATTGGGGCATTCACATGGTGCCGACGCTGCTCGCGGATTATCAACGCGAGGTGGCGCATGCCGTGATCGAGGCGGGTGCCGATGCGATTCTCGGACACCATCCACACTTGCTCAAGGGAATCGAGTATCACCGCGGCCGGCCGATTTTTTACAGTCTCGGGAATTTCGCCATCGAGCAGCCCCATGTTTGGGATCCCGCCATCGTCGACAGCGCATCCTTTCGAAATCTGGTGAGCTTGAATCCGACGTGGGGCTTGGACCAGGTGTACATGCTGCCGCCCGTCACCCGCATGTCCGGAATCGCGAAACTCACCCGGCTCGGAAGCGGCGAATGGGACGTGAGCTTTTTGCCGGCGTGGATCGGAGACGACAGCACGCCCCGGATGCTCGATCCGGGTGATTCACGATTCTCGGAAGTGGCGGAGTTCATCCGGCGAAGCTCGCGCGACGCGGGCTTTGATACGCAGGTTCTGGTGCAAGGCTCCGCATTGTCGATCAAGCCCGGCCTTTGACGCCGGGCACCGGCCATCAGCCGCTCTGCCGCACGATCAGAGAAAAACCGATGTCCACGATGGGGTTGTCGATTTTTTCGCCGCGTGCCCGCTGCATCAGGAACTTGGCGGCCTGGCGTCCGATGATGCCGCCGTCAATTTTCACGGTGGTCAGCGCCGGATTGAGATCCGCCGCAAAATCCAGGTCACCGAAGCCAATGACCGCGATGTCGTCCGGTACGCGGACACCGCGGCGCTGCAACTCGTCGAGCACCCCGTGGGCGCTCCAGTCGGAAGTGCACACCACGATCTCCGGCCGGCCGCCGCCGTCGAGGTGCGCGGCAATCGCGGCGCGCCCCTGGCCGAAGGTGGTGGTGCCGCTGAATGTGGCCGTCGTGGGTTCCGGCGCCCCACCTTGCAGCATGGTGAGCGAAAACCCATTGCGCCGCGCTAGGGCGCGCACGCCGTTGGCCGACACCACGAATGCGCAGCGGCGATTCTGCGACAGCGCGCGACGCGCGACGGCGACTCCCACCTTCTGATGCGACAACCCAACCACCAAATCAATCGGTGACGCCGGCAGATCCCATGTCTCGATCGTATTGATTTTCGTGGCCTTGAGCTGCCGCCGCGCCGCTGCATCGAGCAGAGATCCGGTCAGGATCACGCCGTCGGGACGGCGCCCGATGATCGACAGCAGTTGACGGTGCACGTGTTCGTCCGCCGCACCCGTCAAGCCGAGCATGACGGTATAGCCGACTTCGGCCAGCGAATCCGTCAGGGCCTGGATGGTGCTCGAAAAAATCGACTGTGAGATGGTCGGTATGACCGCCGCTACCAGGCGTGAACGACTCGAGGCCAAACCGCCCGCCATCATGTTCGGCACGTACCCGGTGCGCTCCACCGCAGCGCGGACCCGTTCGGCCGTGGTTTTGGAGAGCAACGCCGGTGCATTGAAAAAACGCGAAACGGTGGCCGTCGACACTCGAGCCGCGGCTGCCACATCATCGATGGTCGTGCTCGCCAACCGCAGAGGAACGGCGCGCGCGGCCGGTTTTTTTCTTAACGTCTTGGTCCGTTTCCGGAGGGTCTTTGCCATGGCGCCCCCAGTGTAGCAGCGTGCCGGATCCGGGGGCCGAGCGACAAAACGATGATGGCGGCGGTCAGCAGCGCCGCGCCGGACGCTTCGGCTGCGGTCGGCGGCTTGCCGAGCGACATTCCCGCGAGGATGTAAGCCGCCGCGGTGCCGGCGAGGATGCTCGCCGATCG